>DTVI01000530.1 GCA_012963655.1 Sulfurimonas sp. | reverse complement strand
GAATGGGTGAATGGGTGAATGGGTGAATGGGTGAATGGGTGAATGGGTGAATGGGTGAATGGGAGCTTTGCATCTTGAAGCTGAACTAGCCCTTATTTTCCCCTCTTAATGAACAAAGAGAATATCCCCTTCCCTACTTTAACGCTTCGCTAAAGCTTACTCTGTGGCTTATCCCAAAATTCTTCATCCACATTACTATGAGACAAGCTTGAATCAAACTTCTCTTGGGTTCTTGCAATTTCTGCACGAATAAGATTAACACGAGCTTTTTGCGACTCAAGAGGTTCAGGAAGGACACAATATTCTCCTTCAGTTAGTTCTTGGTTAAAAAGGTCTTCATCAAAGTTTTTACCTAAATATTTCACTACAAAACGTAAGTCTCTTTCTGCATTTCCTAAACAAGACGTTGCTCCAGGTGAAGGTGTCATATTAAACAAGATACCTGTTCCTGGATTTATAGAAGCCTCACCAAGCATAAGCTTTTGTTCATTCTTATCTAAGACCTGAGGACGTACCCCTCCAAAACCCTTTGCATATCTAAATTCATTAAGTTGTAAAGAAGGCACAATCTTTCGCGCATCTTTTAAAAATAAATACTTATTTAAGATAGGGACTTCAAACAAGAAATTACGCATTATATAAGAACGAATATCACTTTCTTTTAAAAGCTTCCACAAGGCAATAGCGATGTTCTTATCAAAACGTAAGGTCTTCCAAAAATCCATATACGTCCCGGGCTTATATCTTTCTAATTTTGGCATCATCAAAGCTGTTGGGCCAAAACGTGTGTTTCCATTTGCAAGTACATCAGGGTCTCCATGAAGTGCCGCAAAAGGGAGCTTAGGATTTTGAATCATATACACCTTACCATTAAGCATCTGCTCATTTGTCATGTAAAAGCTTCCTGCAATAGGTAAACACCCTAAATGATGTCCATATCCCATTTCATGCGCAATATACAAGCTATGGGCCCCTGCATTAACCACTACAAAGTCAGCATAATACTTTTCTTCACCCACATAAACAATATACCCACGCTTATCACTTTTTTCTATCTTCGTAACTTGAGAATTAAAATAGGTATCTACTGTTTTGCCTTCTTGTTTTTGTGCATTTTCTATCATACTTTCAGACATTTTCCCGTAATCTACCGTTGTCCATTCACCTTTTGCACCAATACCCACAATATTTTCAGGTCTTTCATTCCCATCTTTATCTAAAACAACGCGAGGTTCGTATTCTTTAAGCTTTTCCTTATCCCATACTTCAAGATAAGGGAAAAGTGTAGAAAACTCTTCAAAGCGGTGAAGTAAAAATTCAATCTCTTTATCCCCTACTCCAAGTGCCATTTTTTGATGTGAAAAGATAATTTCGTCTTGATACCCATACTGAAGGCAATATTTTTCTACCATCTTTGCTGTTCTTTTAGTAATAGCAGCCTTTGCAAGGGTATAATTTGTTTCAATATCCCCCACATGTATGGTCTGAGAATTATGAAGTTCCTGAACTATTTAAGGTAGCAATTCCCTCATATTTTTCTATAATTCCTATAGATTCTATATCAGTATAACGCGCTAACTCATAGGCTAAGGCCGCGCCTGAAACACCGGCACCAATAATTAGAACTTCATAATTCTTTTGTGACATACTATTATCCTTGTTTGTAACTGTATATAGAGTATATACTATTATTTATTGAAATTATTTTATGATATCTGGACCTGGCTTACCCAGATAGAAACCCTGGGCATAAGTAACACCCATCTTACTCACATTATCTAAGACCTCTTTAGAATGAACAAACTCAGCAACCGTTGTTATATTAAGCTTTTTAGAAAAATAAACGAAAATTAATAATATAATTATTTGATGCTTAGGGTTTTCCAGTAAATCTTTAACAAAGATACCATCAATTTTCAAAATAGAGACAGGAAGATCAATGAGTTGCCCAAAGTTAGAATATTTTGACCCAAAATCATCAATGATAATAGATATCCCCTTTGCTTCTAACACATCTAAACGGTGCTTAATCATTTCATTATTTACAATACTGTTATCTTCTAATATTTCTATTCCTATTTGTTTAGGGTTAACATTATACTTACTTAACATCTTGTCAATATAGTTCATTAATTCAGGCTCTTGAAGATCTTGATCTGTTATGTTAACAGTAAATTGACCAGGAAATTCTTGTGTTTTTTTACAAGCACTTTCAAACATTTTTTCAAAAATTCTATGTAATTGTCCACTGTTTCTTGCTGCTGATAAAAATTTATGGGGGAGAATAACTTCATCCTTATATAACATACGTACTAAACATTCATATTTTGCAATTTCACCTGTTTCAACTAGGAATATAGGTTGATAATAAGCCACAATATTATTGCTTTCAAGCGCCACTCTTACCCTTTGCGTCCACTTAGAACTATCTTGAATAGTTTTTATTATTTTTATATCTTTAGAATATTTACTTACTCTATTACGCCCTAAGGTTCTAGCCTCTTTTACGGCAAACTCCGCTTTTTGGATCAGATCACTTTCTTCTTGCATGGCTAAACCAAGAGTAACACTTAATTTATTTTCAATGCCTCCAACTAAAAAGCTCATATGATTAATCTCTTTTTGTATATCAAAAAACTTATCTGCACCAACCTTCGAATCACTGTTTAGTAGTCCAAATGTATCTATCCCTAAATGGAAAACTGTCATATTCTCCCCATACATGGAATATAAAAAACTACCCATTTGCATCAGTAGTTCGTCTCCTACCCCAAAACCTTGGGTTTCATTAATCATTGAAAACCTATCTATGTTAATTAAGACGAGGTTCTTTGTCCCTTCACTCTCTAAACATTCATTTAGTTTTTGACGATTAGGAAGCTTTGTGAGAGGATGCGTTGTCATTTGTCGATACACTTCTTTATATTTTAACTCAAGCTCTAAAAGGTGGGTGTATTGACGAATTGAAGAGCGTACAACCGTATAAAACTTATCTACAGATAATTCTGTTTTTTCTTTATAGTCTGTAATGTCATATTCATTAATAATATCACGTGCAGGCACCTCATCAGGTTGACCAGTATGAATAACTAGGCGAATAAGATGATTTTTGAGTTCATTTCTAATGTAGTTAACAAGATCTAGTCCTGCTGTGGGTGTTTCCATAATAACATCCACCAAGGCGAGGGCAATATCATCATATTCTCTTAACTTTTCTTTTGCTTCTTGCGCACTAATAGCCTTTATAAGTTCTAATCTTCTGCCATCAATGATAACCGATTTTAGGGCACTACCAGTTATATCATGAATGGACTGTTCATCATCAACAACAAGAATTTTCCATGACTTTGTTGGAAGTGCTTTCTTGTTTTCATCTTCTTTTGCAAATACAAATAAATCGCTCATAATTCAGCCTATATTATTAATCATTATAGGTTAACAGCTATGACATTAAAGGAATGTTAATTTATACAGTAGGATAAAAGAGGAAGTTATATTTAGGCAAACACTTCCCTTTTACCAGAAGCATTTAGATGTATATTATTAATTTTCGTTTATTTTTCTAAAGCCCGTTCTGCTTCTCTAAGATAATTTTAATTCTATTAAGTGTTTCATCCTTACCAATAATTGCCATAACCTCATCTAATCCAGGTCCAGACATCTTACCAAGTAAGGCCATACGAAGGGGTTGTCCTATCTTACCAAATCCAACTTCCATCTTTGTAATCGTAGATTCCATGATATTATGATAATCAGAAGGAAGGTGCAGTTCTACCGCAAGGTTTAGGTTCTGTGCAAAGGCTTTAAGTACCTCGTCTGCATTTCCCTTAAATCCTTTTTTCATCCCTTTTTCATCATATTCACTCGGGCAAGTTAAGATTTCTTTGATAAGGTCTGCCATATCTTTTAAGGTTTTAGCTCTTTCTTTAACTGCGTCTAAAAGAATCTCTTTTTTATCATGTGAGGTTAAGACAATATCATAAGCTTCTAATGCAGTAGCAAGTTCCGTATTACTCATGTTTTTTAAATAATGAGCATTTAACCAGTCCAGTTTTTCAGGATTATAGATAGAGGCTGATTTATTGATATCCTTAGGAGAAAAAAGTTCTAACATCTCTTCCATTGAAAAGATTTCTTGATCTCCATGTGACCAACCTAAACGTACTAAGAAGTTCATCAAGGCTTCAGGTGTATATCCCATCTCTTTATACATCATCACATCTGTTGCACCATCACGCTTAGAGAGTTTCTTTCCATTTGAATTATGAATCATAGGCACATGAAAAAACTTTGGAAGTGTAAAACCAAGAGCCTCATATACTACCATTTGTTTAGGTGTGTTCGTAAGGTGGTCATCTCCACGAACAACATCAGTAACACCCATAAGAGAGTCATCAATAGCCACAACAAAGTTATACGTAGGACTCATATCAGACCTTGCAATAACAAAATCATCTAGAATATCTTCAGCTTGAAAAACAACCTCACCTTTAATTCCATCATTAATGATAATGGCTCCACTAAGAGGTGCTTTAATACGAATTACAGGCTCAATTCCTTCAGGAGGTGTTCCTGTAAAATCTCTGTATTTCCCATCATAACGGGTGCGTTCTTTATTTTCCATCTGTGTTTCTCTAAGCGTCGTTAGCTCTTCTTTTGACATGTAACACTTATAAGCCTTTCCCTCATCAAGAAGTTGCTTAATATACTTTTTATATATATCCATACGGTTTGACTGATACGTAATCTCACCATCATGTTTTAAACCAACCCATTCAAAGGCTTTAACAATAGCAAGCGCTGCGGCTTCATCATTTCTACTTGCATCAGTGTCTTCTATACGAAGAATGAACTTACCTGCATTTTTCTTAGCCCAGAGGTAAGAAAAAAGTGCGGTTCTTAAACCTCCAATATGAAGGTATCCTGTTGGACTTGGTGCGAAACGTGTTACTATCATGATAATTCCCTGCTCAGTACTTTTATATAAATAGCATTTTAGTGAAGACTTGGTTAAAAGATGGTAAAATTTTAAAAACAATTTTAAGCCCTTTGGTATCAACAAAAAGTTTAAAATTAATATATGGACAAATAATAATGATGAAAAAAATTCTTTTACTTCTTACACTTAGCCCTATACTTTTTTCCGATATCATTGGTGGTATCGCTATTACAGTTGATAATGAAACTATTACCATATATGAGATACAGCAAGAACAAAAGATCACAAAGCAAAATGTTAAAAATACAGTTGATAGTCTTATAAGGTCTAAACTTGAGCATATCGAAGCCAAAGAACGTCATATTAGTGTGACAGATCAAGAAGTACTTGATGACTTGAAAAAGATGGCAAAAAGTAATAACTTAAGCCTATCGCAACTTTATGAGGCAATGAGCTCAGCAAGAAATCTTAGTGAGTCTCAAACTAAAGACAAGACTAAGGAAAAGATTTTAAAACAAAAACTTTTTGACGCGGTTGCTATGTCTAAAATGGAAGAACCTACAGATGAAGAAGTCCAAGAGTATTATAATCTTCATCTTAGTGATTATCAAACACCCAAGAGTGTTGACACCATTTTATATAGTGCACAAAATAAAGTAGCCTTAGAGCAAAAGATTTCTAATCCAATGATGCAAATTCCTGGAGTAAAAACAGAAAACACGAGAATAGATACGGCTAAAATCAATCCAAGACTTGCCCAACTTATTATAAGAACTAAGGACAACAGCTTTACCCCAATCTTACCTCAGATGGGAAGTACAGGACACATGGCTTTTTATATCTTACAAAAAAATGATATGAACACGCCCCCTTTAGAATTGATACGTCCCCAGGTAGAAAACAAAATTATGGATGATTATAGAGAACATATTTTAAATGAGCACTTTCAAAGACTACGTGTAAATGCAGATATTAAGATCTTAAGACTTCCTAAAAACTAATTAGCCAAAGAAGAAGAATTATGAGTATATTTACCATACAGTCTCATGTTGGTGGATTTTTAGATGAAGAACTAACACGTTACAATAGAGTTTTTGATGATTGGTGTGTTCAGTTTGAGTATTTAGAAGATGCCCAACTTATTTTTGACACACTTCCAAACCAAAAACAAATTGAGATTATTGAAATCATTCCATTAAGTTATCCAAAGTATTTTTTTCATAAACTTAAGGGAAATGTGCATGCTACGCGTCAGATTGAAAATAAAATCATTTGTATTGTTGAGCCATTTGTAGATTCAAGTTTTCGAATTGCTGTTTGTAATTTAGATACAAAAGATGTAACCCTTACAACGAAGCGATACAGAAATTCTTTAAATGCAGAAGCTGCTTTTGCTAATTTTTTACTCTTATAAATATTAAATTAAATGGGAATAGAACTAAAAGGGAAAGTCCCCTTTAGCTTTGAGGTTTAACCTTGGTAACGTTCAAGGTATTTTGTATCAAAATTGTTGCTTAAGAAGTCTTCATTTTCCATCATCTTTTGATGAAAGGCGACGGTCGTTTTAATACCTGTTACTTTAAATTCAGATAAGGCTCTGTGCATTTTAGCAATGGCCTTTTCTCTATTTTCAGCATGAACAATCAACTTACCCACCATTGAGTCATAAATAGTAGGAACAATATATCCTGCATGAACATGCGTATCAACACGTACATCTTTACCACCTGGAGTCATCCAATCACCAATCTTACCTGGACATGGAAGAAACTTTACTGGGTCTTCAGCTGTAATACGACACTCAATTGAGTGCCCTTTAAGAGAAATACTTTCTTGAGAAGGAATTTTTTCACCTTCTGCAATACGAATCATCATCTCAATTAAGTCAAGATTAGAAACCATTTCAGAAACAGTGTGCTCAACTTGAAGACGCGTATTCATTTCCATAAAGTAAAAGTCTAAGTTTGAATCAAGTAGAAACTCAAATGTACCTGCACCCTCATACTTAATAAACTTTGTTGCACGAACGGCTGCTTCCCATAGTTTTTCTCTTACTTCAGGAGTAAGAACAACAGCTGGAGATTCTTCAATTAGCTTTTGATGACGTCTTTGCATAGAACAATCACGCTCACCTACATGGATAACATTACCATGTGAATCTGCCATAATTTGAACTTCAATATGACGAGGGTCTTTAATAAATTTTTCCATATAAATTGTACCATCACCAAAGGCTGTAATAGCTTCTGATTCACATGCTAAAAATGCATTTTCTAAGTAAGACTCATCTTCAACAACACGCATACCACGTCCGCCTCCACCTTGAGCCGCTTTTAAAATTACGGGGTAACCAACAAGTTTTGCACGTTTCTTAGCATCATCCATATCATCAATGGCTCCATCAGAACCAGGAACAACAGGAACATCTGCCTTAATCATTACATCTTTTGCTTTTGATTTATCACTCATCAGTTGCATTACTTCAACTGTTGGTCCAATAAACTTAAGGTTATGGTGAGTACAAATTTCTACAAAGTGTTGGTTCTCAGACAAGAAACCATATCCAGGGAAAATAGCATCACAATGAGTTACTTCTGCTGCAGCAATTACAGCAGGAATATTTAGATATGAAGAAGACGATGGGCCATCACCAATACAAATAGCTGCATCAGCTAATTCTAAATAATGCGCACCCTTATCGGCTTTTGAGTAAACAACAACAGCTTCTTTACCCATCTCCTTAATTGTACGAATCGCGCGAAGAGCAATTTCTCCACGGTTCGCAACTAAGATTCTTTTAATCTCAGCCATATTAGATTTTCTCTACAGCAAATAAAGGCATATCATATTCAACAGGCTTTCCATCTTCAACTAAAATCTTAAGGATTTTACAGTCAAATTCAGCTTCTAATTCGTTCATGATTTTCATCGCTTCTAAAATAGCTAAAGGTTGACCTTTCTTAATAATATCACCCTCTTTTACGAAAACAGGAGAATCTGGAGATGGTGCATTATAATATGTTCCAACCATCGGAGATAAGATTTTATCACCTAAAATTTCTTCAGCTACTGCTGGTGTTTGTACTGCCACAGAAGCTACTGCAACAGGCGCAGCTACAGCTGCTGCAATAGTTGCTTTTTCAATTTCAATTGAAAAACCTTCGTTATTAATTTTTATAGAGCTAAGACTACTTTCGTCGAACTCTTTCATAAGTGATTTTATTTGTTTCATATCCATTGGATTATATCCCCTTAAGCAAATTTTGTTAAAAATAGTGTGTTATAATACCGAAATTAAAATTAAGATTACGTTATACCGACGAAGAAGGATGAACAATGGGTTTAAAAGCAGATACATGGATTAGAGAACAAGCCGTAAACAAGGGGATGATAGAGCCTTTTTGTGAAGATCAAGTAGGCCAAGGCGTTGTGTCTTATGGTCTAAGTTCTTATGGATATGATATCCGTGTAAGTAATGAATTTAAGATTTTCACTAACCTTAACTCAACAGTTGTTGATCCTAAACATTTTGATGACGCTAATGTTGTTGATTTTACAGGTGATATTTGTATTGTTCCACCTAACTCATTTGCTCTTGCACGAACCGTTGAATATTTTAAGATTCCTAGAGATGTTTTAGCAATTTGTTTAGGTAAGTCAACCTACGCACGTTGCGGAATCATTGTAAATGTTACGCCATTTGAACCTGAATTTGAAGGGCATATCACTATCGAAATTTCAAATACTACTCCTCTTCCTGCAAAGATATATGCAAATGAGGGTATTGCTCAGGTGTTATTTTTACAAGGCGATGAAGTATGTGAAACATCATACAAAGACAAGAGTGGAAAATACCAAGGACAAAAAGGTATTACACTTCCTCGTATCTTAGACGTAAAATAAACTTAAAATATGAAACAAAAGCTTTCTACTCCTGTTTTAACAAGTATACTCCTGATATCTTCAGGAGTCGTCTTCCCCCTAATATTTACTATGACAGACAAACTTTTACGAACAGTTCTTGTTGAACTTAATCCTCTAGTCTTAATGATTGCAAGTTTCTTATGGTTATTAATATTTTATTTTTATGGGATTAAGTTTTCTGTGGATTATCTTGCAAGAGAGTTTGAGATTGAAGATAAACAGAAACTATTTACCTATAGTAATATTGGATTTACCCTTATATCTCTAGCCTTTTACAGTTCTCTACTCTCAGTGTCTATGCTTTCAAATATAGTTTGGGGGTCTTTTTATCTGTGCACTATAGGCTTCTTTTACTACCTAAGTAGTAAAGAATTTACCTAACTACTTCTTGAGTTTATAAAACTCTTTATTTAAATACTTAGCAATATCATGAACTTCATCATCAAAAAGTTCATCACTCTCAGATAATTGGCAGGCTTGGACTCTATCTTCTAATGCCTTAAACATTTTTATTTTAGTCGTTTTACTCCCAAAATCTTCATAATTATGACATTCCAAGCATGATGCCTCATGAAAAAGCTGTTTTCCTTCTTCCACATCTGCCTGAATTAAGCCTACAAGTATAAGTATAACAAATATTATTCTAAAACTTAACATAAGATTTTCCTCTTAAATTACATTTATTTCAACATTAGTATAGAAAAAAAAACACCTTAATTTCCTTAAGTTTTTGAGCTAATACTTCCTGCAAAGCTTGAAATATTTTTTGCAAAATATATCAAAGATTGAAAAAGACCAAGAAATTCTTTTTTAATTAAAAATAATCTTCCAATAGCTTCTTTCTTACCTAGCCCTATAGCTTTTTCATATAAGTCACTTGCCTTAACAAGATCTTTTGGACAAGTATATAAACCCTGTGCATAAAATGAAGCCAGATCATACAGAGCATCTAAATATAAGGCATCCGAGGCAAGGGTTACTTGCTTTAAACCTTCTTCTTCATCTCCTTGATGTATGCAATACCATCCATAAATATATTGTGCAACCTTATCTTCATTTAAAGCAGCTTGTTCATACCATTCAAAGGCTCTATCTTCATTTTGTTCTACACCCAGTCCATGCATCAACATATTCGCAACATTTACCTGACAAGACACATCGCTTTCAAGAGCTAAGGCATAAAAAAGTTCATAGGCTTTATCATAATTTTCAGCCTCATAAGCCTTACAAGCATCTTCATAATCGCTATCATTAGCTGTCATTAGATTAGCTCTAAAACTTTTTCAGGGGGTCTACCAAGAACAGCCTTATCACCTTTTACAACAATAGCGCGTTGGATTAGTTTTTTATGTGTCACCATTGCTTCAATGAGCTTATTTTCGTCATTTTCATCTTTAAGATTTAAAGTCTTATACTCATCTTCTGTTGTGCGCATAAGTTCTCTAGCTGAGATATCAAGCTTTCTTAAAACTTCTTTGATTTCCCCAGAGCTAATTTCCTTATCCATATACTTTATCACCTCAACCTCAAGCCCTTTTTCTTCTAAGATTGCTAGGGCTTGACGTGATTTTGAACATCGTGGATTATGCCAAACTTGATATGTACTCATTTATTTTTCCTTGTACTAAACTAATTTTTTAGAATTATACTCACTTTCTTGTAAGTCCTTATATTTTTAATTATATATAGTAGCTTTGTGTATCTATAAAAGTATTGAATCCTTACTTCACATAATTATGCAAGAAATTTACTATTACGTTATAATTTAAATATTGAAGATAAGCAAGGACACATATGGCAACCAAGATTGACTCTTACAAAAAAATTGCAGAATTTGGAAAACAACTTCTTTATGATGCCTCTTTAGATAAGGCCTTACTTCTTATAGCCGACCAGGCCAGAGACCTAGTAGAAGCAGACCGCTGTACTATCTTTATGTACGATAAAGAAGCTGATATGCTTTGGACGAAAATAGCTGATGGTATTGGTAAGATTGCTATTAGTACCACATCAGGGATTGCAGGGGACACATTTACTAAGCGTAAAGCCCAAGTCGTTAATGATCCTTATTCAGACAAACGTTTCTTAACAAGCATAGACAAAAAAAGTGGATATGAAACAAAAAATATGATAACCGTGCCAATTTTCGATTCCCAACGTGTTGTTATAGGCTTGTTCCAATTACTTAATAAGAATGAAGGTGACTTTCTAGATGACGATTTAAGGGTTCTTACTTTTTTTGCAAATTATATTTCTGGAACACTAGAACTTTCTTTTCTCATAAAGGACGATTAATATAACTTTATAATAATCCCATTACTAACTACAAAAACTCTTTTTCATACCACTTAGAAAAAAGATATAAGCCCCAAATATGTTGCTTATATCTCCCCTTTTTACCTTCATTTATATATTCTTGTAAGACCTTATCATGAAATAGCCCTGATTGCTGATTCACTCGTGTAATTACTTCAAGTTCATTTTCCTCTATAAGCCATTCTAAGTAGGGGGATGAAAAACCTTTTTTCTTTCTGTGGATAATATTTTCAGGAAGATAAGTCTTAGCCACTGTTTTTAAAAGGTCTTTACTAATACCAGCTGCATAACGTAAACTTGGTTCAATTGAGAAAACAAGTTCTACTAGCTTATGGTCTAAAAAGGGGGTTCTTCCTTCTACACTATGAGCCATTGACACCCTATCAAGCTTGGTTAAGAAATGTTCTGCTTGAAAATGTTTCAAGTCTATATAGGAATACCATTGGCTTTCATCTTTATTTCCAAATTCTTCATAAGCATCTCTATATTTTTGAAGATATTGCATAGAAAAACCATCTTTTATATTTTCTTTCATTAAAAGATTTTTCTGCATATCTGTAAACTTTTCACCTGAACTTCTAAACAAGACTTCTGAGCTAAAGATTCGTTTATACCATTCCCATTCTCTATGCATAGAGAAGTTGGAATGCAGATGCTTATTTAACCAATTTTTGTGTTTCAATTTTCCTGCTTTTTCAATATCTAAATACTCAAAATAATGCTTATATCCTAGAAAAAGTTCATCCGCGCCTTCCCCTGAAAGCACTACCTTTATACCCTCTTGCTCAACCCGTTCAAACAAACTATATAAAGGAATAGCCGCAGGATCATTAAGTGGCTCATCTAAGGCATATATTACATTATCAAGGTTATCAAAAAACTTTTTCTTAGTCAGTTCAAGATCTATATTTTCAAGGCCTAAGTACGAAGATACCTCTTTTGCATACTTTCTTTCATCATATTTTTCATATCCCTCATATCCTAAGGAAAAGGTTTTTAGCCTAGTTCCTTTTTGCGCACTCATAGAAGCAATTAAAGATGAGTCTAGCCCACCTGAGAGTAAGGAAGCGACTTCAACATCTCCCATTAAACGTTTGGATATGCTTTGTTCTAAAACATTTTCTATCTTTTCTAAGGCTTCTGCTTTAGAGGTAATAATTATAGAACTTGGAAGAAAGTCGTAATAGGCTTTTACTTCAAATTTTTCCTCTTTATAAACAGCAAAATGTCCTGATTCTAATTTTTCTATTCCCTTATAAAAGGTATGAGGAGGTGGAGGAGCTAAGAAACTCAAATAAGCATGTAAGGCGTCCTTATTTAACTTCTTTGTTTTTAAAAAAGGAAGGATAGCCTTTATCTCAGAAGCAAATACAAAAAGTTTTGGCGTTCTCATATAATACAAGGGCTTTTTACCTAAACGGTCCCTAAATAGATAAAGCTTTCCCTTATCATAAATAGATATTGCAAACATCCCCTCAAGCTTATCAACAAAAGAAAGACCCCATTTTAAGTAAGCTTTTAAAACCACTTCTGTATCAGATGAAGTTTCAAAATCCAGCTCTTTTTGTAAGGCCTTATAATTATAAATTTCCCCATTAAATGAGAGTATAACCTCATCTTTTATCATAGGCTGAGAAGCCTTTTCACTAAGGTCAACTATACTCAAACGGTTATGTGCAATAAAAAGGTTTTCTCTTTCAACAATACCACAATAATCAGGACCTCTATGAGAAAGTAAGCCTATAGCTTTTCTTGCTATTACTCCATCATACTTTCCTAATATTCCAAAAATCGCGCACATTATTGTTTAGTTTCTTTTTGCATAAAAATAGTAAAGTCATGTTTTAAATAACCTTTTTTTATACTCACCTTAGCCCCAAGTTCATCAAAAAGATTCTGAAGCTCCTCAGGATAAAAATGGTTATAAACTAAGGAATTGTCTTCTCCCATTAAAAGATTAAAGACAAAGCCCTTAATGGATGCTTCATAACAGTTTCGTATAAAAAGATAGGTGTCAAAACGTGTTAAAATATTCATAGCCCCTGAGCATATATAATACTCAGCCTGAGGTAAGATATCTTTACAAATATCACATTCAAAAATTTCTTGGCCTGTTTTTTCTTTAGCTATTTTAACCATAGAAGGAGAAAGGTCTAAGCCCTTATAGGAAGAAAAGTGTATATCTTTTTTTTGAAGATAAAAATACAAG
>DTVI01000529.1:2524-3557 GCA_012963655.1 Sulfurimonas sp. | reverse complement strand
ACCTGAAACTTCTTCGCAGTCATTAAATACCATAGAGCATGTAGCTGAACGAAGCTCAGTTGAATAACCGAATATTTCAGATAATGCTACTAATATTTTATAAAAATTATTTAAACTTTAAATCTGATCTAAGCTTGTGAGTCCAAAACTATTTGATTCTTTTGCTTGTATAATAAATTCATAAGATAAGCAATCAAGTAAAATATATAAAGTGTTCATGGTTATTGAAATTGTATCGCCTCTTTCTAGTTTTCCTAAGGTAACTCTACTAATACCTGCTAATTCTGCTAAAGCTTCTTGTGTGAGACCTTTTTCTTTTCTAAGTTCTTTAATCTTTTTTCCAATTTCGTATAATTGCATCAGGGACCTCCTTATAACTTTTTTCATCTAATGAGAGTGTCCAAGTGTCTATCATTTTTGATCCTATCTCTTTAAAGTTAGGGTTTGTTTGTATATAAGCTTTCAACGCTATCAGGCTTGATTGAAGAGCATTTACACATTCATTATAATATTCAATTGATTGTGATTTAGATAGATAACATGCTTGCTCCCCAAATTTTACAAGGTCCTTCTTCCCTGCCCAAAGTTTTTTTCCTAAAAGGGTTAATGCAGGTCTATCTTTGTACAAATACACACATGTATTTACTATATCGTAAGCGGGAGCAAAAGATATGTATTTCAAGTCTTTATCATAGATAACCCCAAAGTTTTTTAAATGTGCATCTCCATTTTTTAATAAGTAGTTCATAACAACTGTCTTATAAAAGCTAATTATAGACGCTCTTTTATTTGTTGTTACTGTATATATCAATTTAGCAATAGCTTCATATGAACCACTATATTTTTCATCTTTATTTTTTCCCATAAGAACTAAAATCTCTTCAAATCCAATAAATTCATCTTTTTCAACATCATAATTAAAACGCTCAACTAATAAAAAGTGTTTATTTTTTGACAATATAATATTGGGGATTTCAACTCCTGATTTTTCCCCTGCTTTTCACCCGCCCCCTTCCTTTTCCCTGCGGTGTTT
>DTVI01000529.1:0-2512 GCA_012963655.1 Sulfurimonas sp. | reverse complement strand
ATATATTCTTTAGTGCTAAGATTACTTTTGTCTTCAAGTAAAGCTAAGGTTTTTGGCTGAACACCTGAAATAGCATTTTTGTTTAAAAATAATGTTAGTACTTTTTGAAATGTATCACTTGTATCATTATCTAACACTTCTTGTATATCAATACTTGTGAAATGTGACTCATCAAACCAACTTTTATAACTAAGTCTACTTTGAATATTTGTACATAAATATGAAAATATTAAAAAGTCATCAATATATCCATGTTCTTTACTAAGATAATTTTTAAAAATTTCAAATAAATAGCCTTCAGGCATGTTCATCTCAAAAATCGGATGAAGCCTAGACTTCCAAATGTAGCTTGACTTTTTATAAGGCATAATTAAAGATACAGGTTTAAAGTCATTAATATAGTTAAAGCCATACTCGTTTTTTTCTTTTTCATAAAAAAGATTTCCAACAAGTTCATTTTCTACAAAGACATCTAATGTTTTCATTTTAGTCCTAAATGATAAATATAATTATCATTATATCAACAATATAGTATTTTGTAAAGTATAGTTATCATTATTTAATAAGACTATGTTTCCAATCGATTAGAGCTATGGAAAACATCTAACGAAGTTTTAGAAGCATAATAGTTTTAATTTCTGTTAAGAAATTGTAATAGTTCAAATTGATTGGTAAAAAGAGAGAGAATTTCGGGCAAAACAAGCCGAGGCGGTTGCCTAAGCAATGTTTCTTTAGAAAAGCCCGAAAATAAAGAGAGGTAAGAACTACCACAGGTAGACCAGCTCAATTCCCTGCTCTAGTTCAACAGTACTTTTCCAACCCAAGTCATGAAGTTTAGAAGGGTCCGTCAATTTTAGCATCGTTCCATCAGGTTTACTAGTATTAAATTTCAGTTCGCCTTTACATCCAACTATATTTTTAATAGTTTCTGCTAATTCTTTGATACTAATATCAACACCTGTTCCAATATTGATATGTGTATTACGCATTTCAGTACAATCATTTTGTGAATAAATATCTTTAAAATCTCTATTTTCCAAGATAAAAGTACATGTGACTTTTCTAAGTCAAAGTTATCATTAGGTCCATAAAGATTTGTTGGCATAACTGAGATAAAATTTGTTCCATAGATTCACACATCTTAATACCTGCTATCTTTGCAATAGCATAAGGTTCATTCGTATACTTTAAATCTATTACTATTTAATTCGTAAAATTTATCTCAAAACGCATAATTAAAACCTCAATATTATCTAAGATAAGGACTTACTATTTTTCATCTGCCAATTCCAACTATCCTCACACATTTCTTTTATAGTTTTTTCACTTCTCCAATTTAGTAGTTCTTTTGCTTTTGTAGTATCTGCATAGCAGCTAGCAATATCCCCATTGCGTCTAGGTGAGATTTTGTAAGATACTTCTTTTCCACTTGCCACACTAAATGCTTTTGTCATTTCAAGAACACTGTATCCATTTCCTGTTCCTAGATTTATTGCTTCACATTGAGCTTTTTCTAAAGACTTTAAAGCTTTAATATGCCCCTTGGCTAAATCTACAACATGTATATAATCACGTACCCCTGTCCCATCAGGTGTATCATAATCATTTCCAAAAACATTTAGATGTTCTCTTTGGCCTACTGCAACCTGAGAAATATATGGCATAAGATTGTTTGGTGTACCTTGAGGGTTTTCACCAATAAGGCCACTATCGTGTGCTCCAACCGGATTAAAATAGCGTAATATAGAGATTGAATATGTCTTATCTGCATTATATAAGTCGCGGAGTATCATCTCTATCACAAGTTTAGTTTCACCATAAGGGTTTGTTGCTTTAAGAGGATGGTCTTCTGTTAGTGGTAAAAACTTAGGATCACCATAGACAGTTGCTGATGAGCTAAAAACAATTTTCTTAATATCTTGTATCTTCATTGCAGCAAAAAGAGACAAACTACCTTGTACATTATTATCATAATAATCTAAAGGTCTTTCTACTGATTCTCCAACTGCCTTTAAGCCTGCAAAGTGTATCACTGCTTCACAGCCTTCTAAAGCTTTATTAATGGCTTGGGTATCTCTTATATCACCCTCAATAAACGTGATTTTTTTTGAGGTTATTGTTTCAACTTGTTTAATAGCTTCTACGCTTGAGTTACATAAGTTGTCATACACCACAACTTCATATCCCTCATTAAGTAGCTCTACGCATGTATGGGTACCAATATAACCTGCGCCACCTGTTACAAACACCTTCATTAGTAGTTTATCTTAGTATTAATTGAAGATACAGTAACTAAACATTTAAAAATTATCATTTATTCTCATTTTATATAATATAAAACAAATTATATCTTATTTAATTTAAAGGAAAAAGTATTATTAAGGACTTTGATTGTAAGAAGAGAGAGGATTTCGGGCATAGCCCGAAAGTAGAAAGAGGTAAGAACTACCCGTTACGTTTTTTGATGATTTCTTCAGCAACGTTACGTGGAACTTCTTCGTAGTGATCGAAT
>DTVI01000528.1:1741-3614 GCA_012963655.1 Sulfurimonas sp. | reverse complement strand
GACTTACCGACTCGACATCAAGAAAATCATCACCAAACCGATCTGGATGGGCCTAACGGATGCCACAGTAGAAGTGGCAGACAGAACAATCTATTTTGCAAAAAATGTTCAAGTGGGACTTTTCGAGAATCTCGTCTATCCTCCTCCCCCTGGGGAAACTGAACCCTTTTAATTCATGAAAAGAGTTGTAGTAACAGGGATTGGGATTGTCTCAAGCATAGGCAACAATCGCAATGAGGTGCTGGATTCTTTAAAAAACCAGAGAAGTGGAATCGAATTCAATCAGGAATATGCTGACTTGGGATTCCGTTCACACATTTGCGGTACTATTACAGCAAATATCAAGGAGCTGGTGCCCCGAAAGCAGCTCAGATTCATGGGTGACGGGTCAGCTTACAGCTATATTTCCATGGCCGAATCTATTGAAGATGCAGGTCTTGCTGAAGAAGACCTGGCCAGCGAAAAAACAGGGCTCATTATTGGATCAGGTGTCGCCAGTGGTGCTCCTCTTGTTGAAATGGCTGATACGCTACGGAACAAAGGTGCCCGGAAAGTCAATCCTTTCTACGTTCCCAAAATTATGTCCAGCTGCAACGCTGCTAACCTTGCTACCGCTTTCAAGATTAGAGGTTACAGTTATACCATCAGCTCGGCCTGTGCCACCAGCGGTCACTGCCTCGGCAATGCTTATCAGTTGATTCAAGCTGGCGAACAGGATCTTATATTTATCGGGGGTGGAGATGAAGTAAGCTGGATTGTATCTATCGCCTTTGATTCCATGGGAGCTCTAAGTTCCAATTTTAATGATAATCCCCAATCTGCCAGCCGTGCTTATGACCTCGACAGAGACGGATTTGTTGTGTCGGGAGGCGGCGGCACTATCGTTCTTGAAGAATACGAACGGGCGAAAGCCCGGGGTGCTAAGATTTACTGTGAAGTAACCGGTTACGGCATTAGTTCTGATGGGGATGATATGGTTCGGCCATCCGGAGAAGGGGCGGAACGTTGTATGAAAATGGCACTAAAAACTGTGGATGGTCCCATCGATTATCTAAATGCTCACGGTACATCCACCCCCGCCGGAGACATCACGGAACTGACCGCCATTAATAATGTTTTCAATGGCAACGGTCAACTGCCTCACATCAGTTCCACCAAGTCACTTACTGGGCACGCTCTCGGTGCTGCAGGGGTCCATGAATCCATCTATTGTATCCTTATGATGGAGAATGATTTCATCTGCCCTTCAGTAAATATTGAAAATCTTGATCCTGAAGCTGATGGTTATCCCATCGTACTTGAACCTATGAACAATCACAGCCTCAACAGTGTAATATCTAACAGTTTTGGCTTTGGCGGCACAAACTGCTCTCTGGTATTCAGTAAAATTTAAGTGCCACTCCAGTGCGGCATCATAGGCCTTCCCAATGTGGGAAAGTCCACCATCTTTAATGCGCTGACAGCTTCGGCAGTGCCGGCTGAGAATTACCCTTTTTGCACCGTGGATCCAAATATTGGAGTGGTGCCTCTTCCTGATCCCCGCCTGGAAAAGATCACCACCTTTTTCCGCCCGGAGAAAATCACACCTACTACAGTTGAGTTTGTGGATATCGCTGGCTTGGTACGAGGAGCAAGTGAGGGTGAAGGGCTTGGCAACCACTTTCTGGGGCAGATCCGGCAGGTAGCAGCTATCATTCACGTAGTGAGATGTTTTGAGGATCAAAACATCTCACATGTGGAAGAAAGTCTCGATCCAGTAAGAGATGCCGAACTGATAGAAACAGAGCTTCTAATGAAAGATCTGGAAACTATTGAGAGGAAGGTTGAGAAAGCCGCTAAGGAAGCAAAGTCTGGCGACAAACAACATAAGACT
>DTVI01000528.1:0-1731 GCA_012963655.1 Sulfurimonas sp. | reverse complement strand
AGCAAAGTCGAACAGTACCTGTGTCTGTTCACTCCGCTGGGTAGCTGGATCTCCTGACCCGACTATCGGAACACTGTAACGCCGGAAATATGGCGCGAACTTTTGATTGTACGTCTGAAGAAGTGTTGATTATAAAACAACTTCATCTTCTGACAC
This sequence comes from Sulfurimonas sp., assembly GCA_012963655.1. GTDB lineage: Bacteria > Campylobacterota > Campylobacteria > Campylobacterales > Sulfurimonadaceae. Next base: position 1,575 of record DTVI01000528.1, on the reverse strand, counting down.
GAAAACGCATTCTCTATGTGGCCAACGTGGATGAAGAAGAAATCACAGCTACCCAGCGGAGTGAACAGACACAGGTACTGTTCGACTTTGCTAAAAAAGAAAATAATATTGCTATCCGCCTCTGTGGAAAACTGGAACAGGAATTGGCAATTCTCGATTCCACTGAACAGACGGAATATCTCAGAGGATACAATTTACCTGAGATTGGGCTCCACAAACTTATCCATGCCGCTTACAGCCTGCTGGATCTTGAAACATTTTTTACCGGCAGTCCAAAAGAGGTTCGGGCCTGGACAGTCAGAAAAGGAACCACAGCTCCAACAGCAGCGGGAGAGATTCACACCGATTTCGAGAGAGGATTCATTAAAGCGGAGGTGTATCAATACAACGACATGCTCCAGTATTCTTCAGAAACCGTTCTTCGGGATGCAGGAAAAATCCGTTTGGAAGGACGAAATTATGTCATCCAGGATGGCGATATCATTTTCTTCAAATTCAATGTATAAGTGAAGAGCCCATGTATTTTTTTATGATCTTAATATATTTCCTTTCATTTTTCAGCTTTGTGGCGCTGGCACTTGCTGGTCTGCAAGGTTTGCTCGAGTTCTCAATATTTGGTGTTCATCACGCTTCATTCGGTTTCGTTGCTGCCATACTTTACCTGTTCACAGAAGTGCTTGTTATGTTTTTCTTTGTCGGGACGGGTGTCAGCATTAAAGAGTACGTTCAAGAAAACAGTGTTGATATTCAGTTTCATCAACGTTCCATTCAAATCAAACGGAAACTCTACCCTCCCACTCTTCTCAATGTACTCTTTGTAATGACTGTATTTATTATTGGTGGTGGAGTCGACACAGGTGTTATCCCAGGGTGGATTCATGGTATACTGTTTTATATTGCTTTTTTCCATTGTTTCAAAATGATCAAAGTGCAGCATAACTGTTTCCAAGAAAATACAAATATAGTACTTGAGATGACGGGTGCTGAAATCCCGAATAAAATCGAAACGGCCAGACAGCCTGAACTTTAATTACCTTTGGTAGTCTTTCCCACAGCATTTATATTTTCTTCTCGTATTGAATATCATGAATAATTTTATTTCCTTTGGCACTTTTCATAATATCGTCCTATCTGTTGTTCCCAGCTCTGTAAACTGGATTATGGGTGTCAGCTATACGTACGTCTGTGAAAAAAACCTTGGAAACAGTTATGCTGTTAGCGGGCATTCTTTTTTTGGCTGCGGGGTGTCAGAAGGCGCCTCATGCCGAATATACTATCGAACAATTCATGAAAACGTCCTCTGTTAGAGGCAGTAGCTTTTCCCCCAATGAATCAGAGATTCTTTTTTCTAGTGATTCGACAGGAATCTATAACGCCTATACGAAACCGATAGGCGGGGGTAAATCAACGACCCTTACTCAAAATACTAAAAACTCGGTGCTCACTATTTCATTCTTCCCCAACGATAAACGAATTCTGTACCGCGGCGATCAGGGAGGAAACGAATTGTGGCACTTATATCTGAGACAAACTGACGGAACAGTAACGGATCTCACACCAGGGAAAAAAGAACGG
>DTVI01000527.1 GCA_012963655.1 Sulfurimonas sp. | reverse complement strand
CTATATCCGCATCTTCTAATATTTCTTCCCATTTTTCTTCACCAAATTTTTCACAAATAAGATCTTCAATAGCTTTATTTACAAGTCCATACATAAAAATCCTTTGTTTCTAAATGAAGCCATAAGTGACATTAAATTCATATTAGACATTTCTTGACATCAAATATTTATTATAGACTTAAGGCAAAAAGAGAGTGGATTATTGGCCAAAAAGATATTTAAAAAGTTTAGACTATAGGCTAATGTCTATAATATGAGTAAATTCACTTTTATTTTTATGAATATTTTGAGGTTTAAAGTAGCTTTTTAGACTCTGAGGTATAATACGCGTAATTAATACTTTATATTTGATAATGGTGGTCTATGTTAGCGAATGATGTCAATGCTCTTTTAACTGATAAAAAGCTCCTTTTAACTGAGATATATTTTAAACTTCAGGAACATTTTGAAGAAAAGTATGGCTTAAACACGGTTATATTTATGGAAATTGGTACCTTTGTTGAAGTGTATGAGGTCAATAATGACGAGATGCAAATTGGTAAGGCTAAGGAAATGGCTGAACTTCTAAATATTCAGCTCACTAAGAAAAATAAAATCATTATAGAAAACTCTACTAAGAATCCTCTTCTTGCAGGGGTTCCTAGTATCTCTTTTGAACGTTATTTAAACCGCCTGATACAAGAACAAAAATACACCATCATTTATATCAAGCAAAGAGGCGAGCCACCTCGCGTTTCTCGGTATGTAGATAAGATTATTTCACCGGGTACAAATTTTGATTATACAACAGACAGTGAAGATAACTATATTGTTTCTTTACTGGTAGATAAGCATAAAGATATTTATTCTATTGGTTATTCTGCCATTGATGTTACAACAGGTAAAACCTTTCTTTATGAGGCACATGGAACAAGTGAGGATCAAAACTTCGCTCTTGATGAAATATTTAACCTTTTACATGTATATAAAACCTCTGAAGTGGTACTTAGTTTCTTAGAAGGTGTGGATGATCAAAAACATATCTTACGTTATTTAGAGATAGATGAACATTATACTTACTCAGTCAACAATCAAAGACCTCGCATTGATTATCAAAATGAGCTTTTTAAGAGGGTGTATCAGATACAGTCTTTACTTTCTCCCATTGAGCATTTGGACCTAGAACGTACCCCTATGATATCTGAGGCCTTAGCGGTACTCGTACATTTTGTAATAGAGCATGATTTTCATATTATTCAAAAGCTCTCACGTCCAAAGCTTATAGATAATAAAAGATATATGTATCTTGGAAATTCTGCCTTTGAACAACTTGGTGTTATTTCTAAGGATAAGGATGAGCTAACACTTTTAAAACTTATTGATAAGTCTGTAACGGCTATTGGAAAGCGTTTATTAAAAGAAAGACTGCTTAATCCTATTATGGATGCAGAAGAACTGACACGGCGTTTTAATCTTGCTGAAAAAGTATCTTCGCATGCTAAGCTTTTAGAAGAAAATCTTAGAAATATTTATGATCTTGAAAGACTTTCTCGTAGGACTAACTTAGGGCGCTTACATCCTTTTGAAATGAATTTTATATATGATTCTCTCTTAGGCATTACGGACTTAATGGTGTATATAAAAAAGCATAAGCTTTCAAAAACTCCTTTTTCTGAAAATGAGGTTTTAGCCTTTGTGACAGAAATAGAAAAGACCTTTAATCTTGATGTAACAAGAAAGTATACGATTCAAGCAGTAGATGAAAACTTCTTAGCTAGAGGTGTTGACCCCCATATAGATGAACTTTCTGATGATAACGCTAAGATGTTTCAGATTATGTCCATTATCATGGATAAGATTGAAGAGATGGTCTCAAACGTAGCTAATAAAAGTGAAAACCGTTTAGTAAGTCTTGGTCAACTTGATAAAGAGGGCTATTTTATAAACCTGTCTAAGAATCGTTTTTCTATGATAGAAGCTGAGTTTAGTGGAACGGGTGTAGACATAGATGGTAAGTTTTATAGCTTTAAAGACTTTCATGTTAAAAAGCTTACTAATAATGTAAAAATAACTTCTGAATTAATAGAAAGTCTATCTGATAAAATTATGCGAAATAAGGCAAAGATTGTTGCCTTAGCCAAAGAAAAATTCGTTGAAAAACAACATCAGTTAGAACGACGATATACTCTTCTTTTTGAAAGAATGATTCATTATGTGGCTGACATTGATGTGGCAGTTTCTACAGCTAAGACAGCTGAAATATATAATTATGCACGTCCAATGCTCGTTAAAACCCATGATGATGAAAACTTTTTACAAATTTTAGAGTTAAGACACCCTCTTATAGAGGTTCAAGAACATCAAGGTATTTACGTACCTAATGATATAGTAATGGGAAACAGAGAATACATGGATCTTCCTCATCCTAAGACTATTATGCTTGATTCTATGGTGCATGATGGACACCAGATTCATGGTGTTCTTTTATATGGGATTAATTCTTCGGGTAAGTCCTCATTAATGAAGAGTATAGGCTTATCTGTCTTAATGGCTCAATCCGGATTTTTTGTTCCTGCTTCAGCTATGCGTTTTTCTTTATTTGAGTCGGTCTTTACACGTATTGTTTCAAAAGATAATCTTTCAAAAGGACTTTCCACCTTTGCAGTAGAGATGTTAGAAATGAAAAATATCTTTAATAGAGCAGGGACAAAGTCTTTGATACTTGGAGATGAGGTAAGTCATGGGACAGAAACACTTTCAGGTGTCGCGATTGTAGCATCTGCGATTATGAAGCTTGCTAAGATTCGTTCTATATTTTTATTTGCAACGCACTTACACCAACTCTCAACTATGGATGAGGTAGTAAAGCTTAAAAATGTAGTAAATCTACATCTAGAAGTGGAATACGATGAAGACAGTGATAAGCTACTTTATAACAGAACCTTACAAAGTGGAAGTGGAAGCAGTATATATGGTTTAGAGTTTGCAAAGTCCTTGCATATGGATAAAGAGTTTCTAGATGTGGCCAACAATATACGAAAACGTTTAGCCAATGATTATGATGAACTTGAACTCTTAGTTAAAAAGAAAAAGCGTTCAAAATATAATAAAGACCTGTATATAACCAAATGTATAATCTGTGGAAATATAGCCCAAGAGGTGCATCATATATCTCATCAAGCACAGGCAAATCAATCCGGCTTTATAGGGCACTTTCATCAGGACCATAAACATAATCTTATACCACTGTGTAAGGATCATCATAATGAGATACACAGCGGAAAGATTATTGTCAAAGGTTTTAGAATGACCTCTACAGGACTAGAACTTGAATATGAAGAGCAGTTGAAACAATAAACTTGAAATTTAAATGAAAATAAATGATAGAATTTTTTTTCAGAAGTGTAATGTAAATCTTACTAGTACTCCTGAGATGAACTTCACCGCACCCAGATGACTATGAAAGATTAGGCAGGGTGGGTTTTAGAATATAAATAATTTTTTAATTCTTATTGCTCTTGAGGTTCATCAAGACGCTGCATCTCACCATAGGTTGTATCAAGAGGAAGATCTTGTTCTACCCATTCTCTAATCCCCCCATAAAGCATAATGTTTAGATATCACCTTAGGAGTTTACA
>DTVI01000526.1 GCA_012963655.1 Sulfurimonas sp. | reverse complement strand
GAAAAAATATAGTCTGAAAAAAGAGAAAATACCTTCTCTTTTTTAATTTTAGAGTGTAATTTGTAACAGTTCCATCCCCGTATTTTAGCCTTAGCGACTAAGCTTATTTATAAAAGACAAGGTTTAGCTTATTGCTCATCAATTTTTAAGCCCTTAATAGATATAATCACCAAATTTATTATGCAAAATATAACTAGTAATTATTAAAGGGTCCCAATGCCAAAAAGAAACGATATAAAAACCATTTTACTAATAGGTTCAGGACCTATTGTTATTGGACAAGCCTGTGAGTTTGACTACTCTGGTACACAAGCGGTTAAGACACTTAAAGAGCTTGGATATCGTGTAGTTCTTATCAACTCTAATCCTGCAACCATCATGACTGACCCCGAGTTTGCAGATAGAACGTATATAGAACCAATTACACCAGAAATCATTTCTAAGATTATCAAGAAAGAAAATGTAGATGCAATCCTTCCAACTATGGGTGGTCAAACAGCATTAAATGCTGCTATGACTATGCATGAACAAGGAATGCTTGAGGGAATAGAGTTTTTAGGGGCTAATCCTGAAGCTATTCATAAGGGTGAAGACCGTGTTGCCTTTAAAGAAGCAATGATTAAACTGGGTATGGACCTTCCTAATTCTATGTATGCACATACTATGGATGAAGCCTTAGAAGCAGCAGAAGAAATAGGTTTCCCTATTATCATTCGTGCCTCATTTACTTTAGCTGGTGCGGGTTCTGGTGTTGCTTATAATATTGACGAGTATAAGACCTTAGCTCAGCGTGGTTTAGATGCAAGCCCCATTTCTCAAATCCTTGTAGAAGAATCTCTTCTTGGTTGGAAAGAATATGAGATGGAAGTTATTCGTGATAAGGCAGATAACTGTGTAATTATCTGTTCTATTGAGAACTTTGACCCTATGGGTGTTCATACAGGTGATTCAATTACGGTTGCACCTGCTCTTACACTAACAGATAAAGAATATCAAAGAATGCGTGACGCCTCTTTTGATATCTTAAGAGAAATTGGTGTTGATACAGGTGGCTCGAATGTACAATTTTCAGTAGATCCTAAAACAGGACGTATGATTGTAATTGAGATGAACCCGAGAGTTTCTCGTTCATCTGCACTTGCTTCTAAGGCAACGGGTTATCCTATTGCAAAGATAGCTACACTTCTTGCAGTAGGTTTTACTCTTGATGAACTTACAAATGACATAACAGGTACACCGGCTTCTTTCGAACCCGTAATTGATTATGTAGTGACTAAGATTCCTCGTTTTACATTTGAGAAATTTCCTGAAGCAGATAGCACACTTTCAACAGGTATGAAGTCTGTTGGTGAAGTTATGGCAATTGGTAGAACATTTAAAGAATCTTTCCAAAAAGCACTTTGTTCTTTAGAAGAAGGATATAGTGGTCTAGAAGTTCAAGAAGGCGATAAAGATTTTATCATCCATGAAATTCGTCGTCCTAATGCAAAACGTATGCTTTATGTTGCTGAAGGTTTTCGTCGTGGCCTAAGTCATGAAGAAATCTTTGATATTTGTAAGATTGATCCATGGTATTTATACCAATTAGAAGAACTAGTGACCTTAGAAAAGACTATGGACATTGATATGTTAAATAATGAAGTGCGTTTTAGAAAAGCAAAAACTGATGGTTTTTCTGATCTAATGATTTCTCAGCTAATTAACAAAAACTCAAATACATCTCAAAGTGAAAATGATATTTATAATGCTAGAAAGCGTTTATCTATTAACTTAGAATATAACGAAGTTGATACCTGTTCAGCAGAGTTTGAAGCCTTAACTCCTTATCTTTATTCAACTACAAATATTACTAAGCTACCGGGTTTAACTAATCGCGTAGATAGCTCTAAGAAGAAGGTGATGATTTTAGGCGGTGGGCCAAACAGAATTGGTCAAGGTATTGAATTTGATTATTGTTGTGTTCATGCTGCTTTTGCACTTAAAGAAATGGGTATAGAAACGATTATGTATAATTGTAACCCTGAAACGGTTTCAACAGATTATGACACTTCTGATGTTTTATATTTTGAACCAATTGATTTTGAGCATGTAAGAGAAGTAATTGAGTATGAACAGCCAGATGGTGTTATCGTTCACTTTGGTGGACAAACACCTCTTAAGCTGGCTAACTCATTAACGGCTATCGGCGCAAAAATATCTGGAACACCAGCTAAGGTTATTGACCTTGCAGAAGACAGAGAAAAGTTTGCAGCCTTTGTAGAAGAATTTGGTCTTAAGCAGCCTGCAAATGGTTTAGCAACGACAAAAGAACAAGCTGTAACTATTGCAGAAAAGTTAACTTATCCTGTACTTGTTCGTCCTTCATTTGTTTTAGGTGGACGTGCGATGCGTATTGTTTATAACTCAGATGAATTAAGAACATATATGGATGTTGCTGTGTCTGTTTCAAATGATGCTCCTGTTCTTGTTGACAAGTTTTTAGACCAGGCTATTGAGCTTGATGTGGACGCAATTTGTGATGGGACTGATGTGTATATTGGTTCTGTTATGCAACATATTGAAGAAGCTGGAATTCACTCAGGTGACTCAGCTTGTTCTTTACCTCCTGTTAATCTAAGTGATAGTCTTATTGCTCAAGTTGAACAAGAAACAAAAATAATTGCTCTTGGTTTAGGTGTAATTGGTTTAATGAATATTCAATACGCAATTTATCAAGACGAGGTTTATCTTATTGAAGTTAATCCTAGAGCATCTCGTACAGTTCCTTTTGTTTCTAAGGCAACAGGTATTCCTCTTGCTAAGGTGGCTACACGTGTTATGATGGGTGAAAAACTTGCTGACGCACTTGAATTTTATGACAATTATAATGTGATTATGCAAGGTGATGGAATCTTAAAACCACGTCTGAAAGACCATATTGCCCTTAAAGAAGCGGTTTTCCCATTTAATAAGCTTTATGGTGCTGACCTTGTTCTTAGTCCTGAGATGAAATCTACGGGTGAGGTTATGGGTATATCTAAAGACTTTGGTACCTCATTTGCAAAATCTCAGATGGCAGCAGGAAATATCATCCCTACCTCAGGTAAGTGTTTTTTATCTTTCATTGATATGGATAAGGCTCACGCGGCAGAAATTGCAAAAGGTTTATCTGATAATGGTATTAAGCTTATTGCAACTAAGGGAACGGCTAAGATTATTAATGATGCTGGAATAGAGTGTGAAGAGGTTCTTAAAATCTCTGAAGGCCGTCCAAATATTGAAGATGTTATGACAAATGGTGAAATTACTATGGCCATTAATACTTCAGATAATAAAACAGCGAAGGATGACGCTGTTAAAATTCGTCAAATTGTTCTTCGTAGAGGAATCCCTTACTTTACAACACTTTCAGCAGCTAGAGCAACGATTGCAGCTCTTGAGGCAATGAAAAATGAAGACTGGAATGAACCTGTTCCTCTTCAAGATTATCTTGACTAATAAGGTCTTTTTAGTTCAGACCGACACTACTGTTGGTTTTTTATCTCAAAATCCTCAGTCCTTGGCTGAGATTAAAGAACGTCCATCCGATAAACCCATCATAACACGTGTAGCCACCTTAGCAAGAGGAATACCTGTTGCCTT
>DTVI01000525.1 GCA_012963655.1 Sulfurimonas sp. | reverse complement strand
CCTGGAAACTTTGCAAGGTACAAGGCTTTTTTAAAAAAATTGTTAATAAGTTTTTTATGCACTCGGGTTAATAACTTCAGCTACTTCTAGCCCAAATCCTGAAAGACCTATAAAGTCTGTTTTTTTAGCAGCGCTAAGAAGACGCATATGTTTGACACCAAGGCTTTTTAAGATTTGAGCCCCTATTCCATATTCTTTCATAGCTGTAGAATGATGAAGAGGCTGATTAATAAAAACTAAAACACCTGAGTTCTGCTTAAGGTAGTTAACAGAGTCAATAAGCTGTGAATATTTCTCATCATTAGATAAAAGTTCTAAGTCAGACACAATATTATGTACCTTAACATTCGCCGTTTCACCTGCTGAATGAAAGACTATAGCCGTATGAACAATATCTTCGTGGTCCGTGAAAAGATGTTTTCTTACCTTCGTACCAAAAAATTCAGCTTCTTCATCCACTTCATCTTTAATAAGGCTTTCATTAGCAAGTCTATACTCAACAATATCAGAGATATAAACAATCTTTTGATTATGCTTCTTAGCAAAGACTTCAAGGTCATCTCGTCTTGCCATTGTTCCATCATCTTTAATAATTTCACAGATTACAGAAGATTCTACCAATCCTGCTAATCTACATAAGTCTACTGAGCCTTCTGTATGACCTGTACGAATTAAGGTCCCTCCATCTTTAGCAATAAGGGGGAAGATATGTCCTGGTTTAACAAGTTCAACTGCCTTACTAACAGGGTTTGCAAGGATTTTAATCGTCATATCTCGCTCAACTGCTGATATACCCGTTTCTGCGTCAACCGCGTCCACAGATACAGTAAAGGCTGTTTCATACATTGAATTGTTATTACTTACCATAGGGTTAAGTTCTAAACGTGAGGCGATGTCATTTGAAAGGGCTACACAAATAAGTCCTCTTGCATGCGTGGCCATAAAATTGACGTGTTCAGGACTTGAAAAAGTAGAAGCGTAAACTAAGTCACCTTCATTCTCACGATCTTCATCATCCATCATGATGACCATATTACCTTTTTTAATCTCTTCAATAGCTTCTTTTACACGCTGTATAGGGTTCATACGTAAATCTTTATATTAATATAGCCTTTTGAGTAAGGCATTCATAATTAGATTATAACCAATTATTTTACTTAATGCTTTAGATTTCTTAAGTCTATACCTAGCTTAAAAAGATTATCTTTAAATTATAGTATGTAGTTATGTAACATATTCTTATATTAAATAAGAAAATTTAATATCTTTATATTAAAAAAACTAATACAGTGACAACTTTGTGATATTATTCGTGAACTTTTAATGGAGATACAAATGACCTATATGAAATGTACTTGTAACAAGGTTAAAATCGCGACAGCAGCCTTTTGGTTATCTACAATGTTTTTACTGGCATTTTTCTCGCCTATGATTCTTATCCCTGTGTCTTTTTTAGCCCTATTTCATATTGCATACTTAATGCTTGACCCAGTACCCTTACCTATCGTGCTAAGCTTTGTTAGTATGGTCAGCTTGTCATTTTATGCTGTTTATATGAAGACTGCACCTTTAAGTTAAGTCTTTGAACTTAGCAAGAAAGACTATTTTTTTACTGAATAATAAACTTTGTAAAATACACTTCTTCAATATCTCCATCAGCTAAAATACCATTTAATCTTTTTTTAATACCTGCTTTAAGTGCAAGTTTCCCTTTTTGCGTAGAAACCTTAGAAAAGCTTTTTAAACTCAACTCTTCTATAACCGCGTCACGTAAAACAATGTTTTTATCTTTCAATTCATCAGCCAAATCTACATCACTCATTTTAAGTCTAACTTCAACGCGAACAAACTTCCCTGCTCTACCATAAGTATCCATATTGGTAGTAAAATCACCTAAGAAGAAAATGTCTTTGGCCTTAAACTCAACACGTCCTGTACGTACGTATCCCATACCTACCTTTTGTTTTTGTTTAAGAATATTACCCTTAAAATTAAAAGAAGAATTTGAAACCTCATAAGCAATAAGTACCATAAGCATAATCATAATAATGACAAATACCGTGTACGATCGTATTTTATTTTTATTCATGATATTATTATATCCAATATTAGCAACCAAGGATAAATAATGACACATAAAAAAGAATATACTAATAATTATATAAAGTTTGTTGTTTCGGGCGTGGCCCTTGCCTTTTGTCTAGTCTGAGCCTTAATTGGAGAGTCTAATATCAAACTTATAGCCCTAAGTATTACATTTATGTGTTTTTTATATCATGGCATTAACACTGAGATGAGTGCAAGACAGATGGATAGTTCACACTAAACGCTGGGATTCCATGGCATTAGGGTAACGTTTTTTCTCGATTTTGAAATAAGCAGCTAAAAGATCCGAAGGTATCCCTATCCTTGTCCTTGCTTCTTCTATACTTAAATCCCTTAAGCTTTCATAATCAACCTTATCTAAGGGCTTACAATCGCATATATAACCTAAACGCACCGCATCTTTAAAGACTTCTATATCTTCAATATCAAACTGATACACGCTAGGATATAAATATTGTGAAACAAAGGCATATATCTTTTCTTCTGTGGTACTTACCTTATTTGTACTTCCCATCGTAAAGCCTAATACAAAGGCTTCATCCTTACTCATTAAACCCCTTGCTAAAAGTATATGAACATAATCATGGGTTTTAAGATCTGTAGCCCCATTAAAAAAATTTATGCCAGGTATCTCATACTTTGGGTTTTCAACGAGTTGAATAATAAGGGGAATATCTTCTTGAAAATGAGAATACTTTTCTTGAAAAATATCATAAACATAAGAAAGTTTAAGATCTTTATCTTTTAAGGGAATGTGCCAGGATTGAAGTTTTGATGAAAGAGCCATACGAACTCCTATTTAAATCATTATATACAACTATTATAGCATGATAGAACAAGCCATAGCTGTTTCGAAGAAATATTTGCATATAGATTTTTAAAATTTATATACAAAATGTTTATGTTCATCACTATAAATAAAACGGTCGGAAATCTTTTCAAAAGCATATACAATAGCATTTTCTTTTTGTAACTCATGTGTTTGGGGGACTACTGGTTTCAAATAGCTACTAAAATATTTTTTTAATTTAAACAAAGTTGTAGACTTTAAAGAAAAGGTAAAATGACTTCTTCTAGGCGATATTGGTTCAGAAAATTTTGAAAAGCGCGTAATGGCTACAATCTTTTTAGATTTGATAGGACAGTGAAAATGACATTGAACTATATCAGAAGTAATTTCCACATATTGCACCAAGGGCTTTATCTGTTCATACGTGATTTTCTCTTTCATCATACACTCCTTATAATAAGTTCATTTAATATATTGTAACTAAACAATAAGAAGGATAAATAATATTTATTATTATTTAATGTTGTTTTTAATTAATGTGTAGATTGGTAGTTTTATCAAAAAATTTATATACAGGGGCAATTGGAGAAAGGAAAGAAGAGCGTGCTAGTGCTGCACTTCTCTTCCTAAGGTTTTTTCAACAGAATCAATCTTTGTTTTCAATCTGTTAGACTTGTCTTTTCTAATATCAAACTTCAAAGAAGAATAGACACGTTCACAATCGTCTAAACATTCATAAGCCTTTTCAATAACAGCTAAGGCATCTTTCATGCTTCCGCACTCAAAAACAGTTCCCATAGGCGTAAGCTTATACGGTGTCCCCGATTTATCAATCATATCAATAATCTTTGACACACCACCAGAAACTCCTGCTCCATCGCGTCCATCAGGACTGGTTGGAAACATTGCAAATTCTACTAAAACGGATAAACTCATATATATGCCTTCATATTTTCTAAAATATTGTCATCTTTTATTGCTGAAACATTTTGCTCTTTTACCTTATCTAAGGTGTAAATAGCTCGTGAAACTATATCATAATTATGGTGGCTATACTTGACACGTGTAACACCTATACAAATACGCTTATTATTACCTAAGGTGGGATACTCTCTTATAAAAGCTTCTCCCCTTTTAATGCATCTGAAATTTCTGTGGAGGCTAAGTAAAAAGGTAGGTTCTAACCCTAACACCTATAGCTTCCATTATAGATAGCTTTAAGAGCTTGTCTTTACCTTCTATAATAAATTAATCTTTATAGGCCTTCTTGCGTACATACTATTTCTTTATTTAGTCTTTCTTATAGAAGAATATATTATGATATATATTGTGCAATTAGATTCTTTATTTTTTGATAAATCTTTTCAAAATCTGTTGAATACACCCGTGTTTGAGCCACAGCGGTAATAAAGTTTGTATCCCTGTCCCAACGTGGAACAAGGTGCAAATGAATATGTTCTGCTATACCTGCGCCCCCTGCTTTACCAAGATTCATGCCAATATTCACACCATCAGCACCAAATCCTTCTTTTAAAAGCCTTACACTTTTTTGAGCAAGACTTGTCATGTGAAGCCAAATCTTAGGATCAAGATCTTCTAGTGAGTCTGTATGAAAATGTGGAATTATCATAAAATGCCCAGGGGTATAAGGGTACTTATTCATCACGATAAAACAGTGTTCATCTTTGTATAAGATATGAAGGTCATCCTCATCATGTTTAGAAATATGACAAAAGACACAGCCTTCAACCTTCTTATTTGTTACGTATTCATCTCGCCAAGGGGCATAAAGTATATTTTCCATAAAAAGTCCTTCGTATATTTATTTTAACTAAATAAAAATATGAAGCTTCTCATTAAGCTATTTTACTCAATAGAATCGTGAAGCTATTCACGTTTTTATTGAGGTGTTCCAGTATTATAAAAATGCGAAGACTAAATCAGGAAAAAGCATAACTAAACCAAGGGCTAAGACTTGTAAGGCAATAAAAGGAATTATCCCCTTATATATTTGCATCGTTGTGACCATATCCTTAGCTGCGCCCTTTAAAAAGAAAAGCGACAGGCCAAATGGAGGGGTGATAAATGAAGCTTGAAGGTTCATGGCAATTAATATAGCAAACCAAATAGGATCTATCCCTAACTCATCAAGTATAGGCACCATTATAGGTACAACAATAAAAGATATTTCTATAAAATCTATAAAAAATCCAAGCACAAAAATAATAAGCATAGCAAAGGCAATGAAGATCCAAGGGTCAGCAATATCTTGCGAAAAGAACTCTAAGATTATGTCTGAACCTCCTAGTTCATTAAAGACTAAAGAAAAAGCAGTTGCTCCTATCAAAATCATAAAAATCATACCAGAGAGTTTAAGTGTTGTCATGGATGCGTAGCTCACCATTTCAAAAGAAAAACTTCTTTTATACACAGACAATAATACCGCACCAAGTACACCAAAGGCAGCGGACTCAGTTGGTGAGGCAATACCTGCGAAGATAGAACCTAAGACAATGAAGATAAGCGTTAAAGGAGGTAAAATAGAACTCAAGCTTTTAAGAAGACCTTGTTCTTCCCCTTCCATAGCAGGTGCCACATCTTTTTTTATATAAGCATAAATCAAAATATATAAGATATAAAGTCCTACTAAAAGAAGTCCCGGAAGTACCGCTCCTTTAAACAAGTTTCCTACACTCACACTCATAACATCACCCAAGATAATCAAGACGATAGAAGGTGGAATAATTTGGCCTAATGTACCTGAAGCCGCAATAGTCCCTGAGGATAAAGATGGCGAATATCCATGACGAAGCATTAAAGGAAGTGCAATAACAGACATCATAACTACAGACGCAGACACTATCCCTGTAGATGCGGCAAGAATAGCACCCACTAAGACTACAGAAATAGCTAAGCCTCCACGAAGTGAGCCAAAGAGTCTACTCATAGAAACAAGTAAGTCTTCTGCCATACGAGACTTTTCAAGAACAAGACCCATAAAGATAAATAAGGGTACGGCCATTAAGGTAAAGTTAGACATTATCCCATAAATTCTAAAAGGTAGAAAATGAAAAACTTCTAAGCCGAGTTCGGGAGAGATAAGGGTAAAGAATATAGCAACAGAACCAAATACAAAGGCCACTTCAAAGCCCAACATTAAAAAGGCGAGTGCCACAAAGAACATTACAAAGGCAATCATAATTTTAGAATCTTTATACTTTTTGTAAGTTGAGAGATAGACTGTAAGATTAAAAGACAAAAACTCAAAAGCATTAAACTCTTAACAATAAAGCGATAAGGAAGACCACCTGGATCAGATGAGCCTTCTACTTGAATAAAGCTTTGTAAAACATAATCATATCCCATATAAATAACTAAAAATGAAAAGGGAAGAATAAAAATAAGTTGAGAAATAATGTCTAATATAGTTTTTGTTTTTAGTGAGAAATTGGTGTGAAAGATATCTACTCTTACATGAGCACCTTCTTTAAGTGCGTAAGGAATACCTAACAAGATGACAAAATCAAATAAATGCCATTCTAGTTCTTGTAAGGCAATAGAACCCGAATGAAAAAGATAACGGGAAAAGGCATCATACACGATGAGAAGGGTTAATGTTATTAAAATAAGTGCAGAAAACCTTGCGGTGTATTCTATTAAGCTATCTATACTTTTCATTTAAATGAAGTTAGGTGCATCATTTGCAAAAAGTATAACATCCCCACTAGCTGTACTTCGAGAAAGGGTTTGCGTTAGTTTTGACTTATCCGCTAACATAATCTTTTTATCTACTCTTATATGCTTAGAAAAAAGTTCTGCATTGAGAGAACCTGTAATAATGACAATATCAAAAACCTCATTTATCGCTTCTATTAACTCAAGGTTTAATTCATCTGTACTTTCAACAAGACCAGGTGTAACAATTACCTTTCGTCCCTTATGTAAAGAGCACAGTTTAACCCCCTCTTTCATCCCATCAAGATTACCATTAAAGCCGTCATCTAAGATAATCTTTCCACCTGCGTCAATACGCTGAAGTCTATGTTCTACAGCTGCAAGACCTTTAACAGCTTTTTGGATATCTTTTATATCCATTCCAAGGTAAAGTGCAACCTTTACCGCTACTTCTATGTTCATTGCTTGAAACGCACCTAAGACAGATGTTTCAAAGGCTACATCTTTTCCATCAAGTTCAATCTTAAAGTTTAAGCCCTCTAGACTAGAGTCTAAGTCTTTAACACTTTCACCAAAAAATTCCACTTTATCGTGTACTTCCTTAGTGGCACTTACATGAACAAACGCTTTTTCAAGATTATTACTTTGTATAAGTTCTAACTTCGTTCTGGCAATGTTTTCTATGGATTTAAAATATTCAATATGCGCAGGCCCTATTTTCCCAACAACAGCTACATGATGATGAACAAGCTGCGCTATCTGATAAATATCACCCTTCACTCTTGCGCCTGCCTCGCAAATATACACCCTTGTATCAATTGGTAAGTCTACATTAATATCTTTTACAATGCCACCTAAGGTATTAACAGAACGAGGTGTCATATAGGTCTTAGTATGTGACTTTAAGATTTGAAAGATAAAGTTTTTAATACTTGTTTTGCCGTATGAACCCGTAATAGCAACTATTTTCAAGTCCTGCATCTTTTCTAACTTTCTTTTAGCCTCTTTCATAAAAGCTAAAAACAAAAACTTTTCTATCATCATAGAACCAAGAGTAGCCACAACAAGAGGCATAAAAACACCATAAACTTCACAAGCATCTTTTATCGTACATAAGAAGTTTTGAAAAAGCGTTAAAGATATTACTAAAATTAAAAAACGTCTAACTCTCCAGGTTAAAACCAAGGGTTTATCAAGCTTCTTATGCCAAACAAAAAGAGCAGGAAGTGCAGCAAAGTAAAAATAAATAGCAAAAAACTGAGCTGCCCCAAACGAGTACATCCCGTAATACACCATAAAAGGAAAAATAAAATAAAATAAATGCCACCAAGGTTTATGATGCTTAGTAATTACACGACTTAAAGAATAGTTATACCATTGTAAATTAGTAATTAAGTACCATGCCAAAGAAACAACAAATAAAACGTTTGTAACAAAAAGTAAAAGCTGTGAGTAGTCCATTATTTAAGATATTCCTCTGAAATTTGTGTAGAAATTGCCTTAGAGCGCTGCATAAAAAAGAAATGATCTCCTTGATATGAGGTAAAGCGGCTTTTTTGCATAAGAGAATGTATCTTTTCACCTGCAATCAAAGGCGTAGCAGTATCATCCTCTCCCCAACAGATCAAGGCCTTATTATTAAAGTTTTCAAATCTCGAAGAAAAGTCTTCATCAACTACTTTTTTAAAGGTTTCATACATGATTTGATTTAAGTTTTGAGCATCTTTAGCCCTAAAGAGCTTAGAAAAAGCACCAAAACCTAAGGCATTAGCAATCTTCGTCATTTTAATCTTTACTTGAACACTTAAAGGTTTTGGAAGTGTTATCCCTGCTGTTGATAAAAGTACAAGGAGAGTAGGATTTAAAACAGTAGCGACTTTTCCACCAAAAGAATGTCCCATGATAATGTCACGTTTGACACCAAGAAGTTCAAAAAACACTTCCAAAACACAAGCATACTCTTGTGTATCCATCACCATATGATTAGTGCTTCCACCAAATCCAGGAAGGTCTATATAAATATGTCTAAATTGATCAAGATAAGGTTCAAAGGCCTTCTTCATAATTTCTTTATTAGAGCCCCAACCGTGTAAAACAACAAAGTCATGCTTAGCACTAGGATTAACTATCTCATAAGCTATATTATAGGTGTGTTGGTTATGTTGAAAGGTTTTAATTGCCATTAGGCTTTTCCTTTTGCCGATCGAATAGTGTGTAAATATGTGTACTTAACCCTAATCTCTTTTTTAGGAGGTAAGGAAATATTTTTAATAAGTCCTGTAAAGTCTTCAAAAAGATAATTTCCCATTGACCCTGGAATTGGATTGATTTCATTTAATAAAACCTTTCCCTCTACCACAAAAAAGTCACAACGAATAAGAGCACCCTCGAAGATAGGATTATAAATCTTAGTAAAAGCCTCATACAAGTCTTGTCTTAAGTCATCAGAAATGTCAGCTTCATTAACTTGTTCTGAGCGAGAAAAATCTAGATATTTTTTATCAAAGTCTAAAAATTCTTCTTTTTGAGGTTCTTCAATAATTGACATTTTAAGACCATCATTTGTCATCGTACCTGCTACATTATATTCTTTAACACCTTGGATAAAGGGCTCAATTAAAAGTCTGTTATCAAACTCATAAGCCACATCTAGTGCATAATCTAGTTCTTCTGGACTTTTAACAATACTGACACCAATAGATGAACCTAAACGTGTTGGCTTTATGATAAAAGGAAAATCAATCTTGCTCTCCCTTTGTCCTGAAAGAAGTTCATATGAAACTGTATCAACCGAGCATGAATACGCATAAGCCTTAGTCATAAACTTATCAAAGCTCATAACACTCGCGTCTTTTCTAGGACCAATATAGGCTATATTAAAGAACTCAAAAAGAGAGGCTATCGTTGCATCTTCACCATCAGCTCCATGTATAAGATTAAGTACCTTGTCAAAATTAAGGCTTTTAGAACCCATAAAGCTTTTTTGAGAAAAGCCCCCTTGTTTTAAAGATAAGACAGGAGACTTCTTATACGTACCTTGAGAGAAAGTCTTGGCGTCCATCTTAGATGGGTCAATATAATAAAAAGTATGGTCTTGATCTAAAAAAATAAATTCTAAGTTTAAGCTAGAAAGCTTGTCTTTAAGAGTGATGGCTGATACGATGCTAATCTCGTGTTCATAAGAAGCACCGCCAAAAAGTATGGCTAAATTCAATATAAATCCTATTATAAATTAATTCCTTGAAAATATCTTTACAAGGAATCAGAGCACTATGTGCATGGGCTTTCTGCTGAAGAAAACCAAATGTAAATATAGGTGAAGGGGCTTGTGCCCATTTACCATATTAAATAAAAGTTTTATTTTAGCAAATTAAGTTTAAACTTCGTACAATCACTTAAAAGGAAGGTCTGTGTTTGAGGTTAAAGAAATAAATGAAACGGCAATTGAGTATGATTTTGTAGATTCTACTACCTTGGCTTCAAGCATTGATAAAGAAACAAATCAAAAGGTCTTGCAGGTTTATAAATACCTAAAAGACAAATATATCTTAGACCTTATCCCTACTTATAGTACTTTAGCAGTTCATTTTACTTCTAAATGTAAACTCTTTTTAGATATACATGCCTTTGATAAAGAGATAAAAGCTTATTTAAACCAAGACTATACAGTTGACTCTAAACATCATCTCATTTTTGTAGATTATAATGGGCCTGATATTGAAGAACTTTGTAATACCTTAAAACTTACAAAAGAAGAGCTCATATATATTCATACGCGAAGCACCTATACTATTGCTATGCTAGGATTTAAAGAGTTTTTTCCTTATCTCTTTGGTTTAGATCAAAGATTAAATATCCCTAGGCGTAAAAGCCCAAGAAAATTTGTTAAAAAAGGTGCGGTAGCCATTGCGGCGGGACAATGTGGAATATATTCACAAAATAGCCCCGGTGGTTGGCATATCTTAGGTTATACAGACTTTGATGATTTTAAAAACCTGAAGCCATCAGATACTATAGAGTTTAGGAGACATGATGTTAATTAATTGCGATATCGGAGAACGAGGTGTTGCTCATCAAACAGATGACGCCTTAATGAAGCTTGTAGATATCGCTAATATTGCCTGCGGTGGGCATGCGGGAGATAAGGATAGTGTCAATTATTATCTTAACTTAGCAAAACAAAATAAGGTCAAAGTTACTAGCCATCTTTCTTATCCTGATATAAAAAATTTTGGAAGAGTAGTGCTTAATATAAGTCAAAAGAAGCTTCTTAAGGCCTTAGACTCACAATATTCCTTAATGCCTGAGGTAAAGACCTTAAAGTTGCATGGAGCCTTATATAATGAGGCTAATGTAAATCAAAACCTTGCATCTTCTTTGATTAAATGGGCCAAGCATGCTGGAATTACAGAAGTTCTTAGTCCTTTTGAATCTTGTATATCTAAGGCATGTGAGAAAGAGGGTTTACAGCTCTTATATGAGGTGTTTCTAGATAGAAAGTACCTATATGAAAAAGGTGTTTTAAGCCTATCTCCTCGCTCGCATAAGGACGCACTTATAACCAACTTAGATGAGGCAAAACTTCAGTATGAAAACTTCTTAAATGGAAAAATAAAGATTGAGGGTAAAATACACTTTCTAAAGGCAGACACAGGCTGTATTCATTCAGACTCACCAAATGCCTTAGAAATGGCAAAGACCTTATGTTTACATTAGCAAAAAATTCTCTTGGCTTTGAAGTTAAAGACAAAACTTACGGACTTCAAGACAGGGGAATTAGTCCTAAAGGCGCTAGTGATCAACTTTCTTTTAATATAGCTAAGACACTACTTGGTGAGCCTAAAAACTTCAGATGCTTTGAGATAATATTTACTTCAAAAATATATTTTGATAAGGACTGCGTTTTCACCTTAACTGGAGCACATTATAAAAAAATGTATTTGCATGATAAAGGAGAAAAACTTTTACTAGAACATTCTTGTGTATATAAGGCAAAAAAAGGGAACTTTATAAGTATATATCAGCTTCAAAAAGGATTTAGACTTTATCTTATGTCCAGCGAGGAAAAAATCAGTTTAAAGAATGAAGGCTTACGGAGAGGGGAGTTTTCTAAATACTTTTCTAAATCTCCTAGCTATATCCGTCTTATTAAAGGACCGGAATTTCATTATCTAAAAAATTCTAATGACTTTTTTGCAAACCCTTTCAAAATATCTATGGATTCTAACCTAATGGGTCTTAGGCTTATTTCAGCAAAGATACAAGCTTCAAAGTACGATATTGTTTCCTCATCAGTAGATGATGGAACAGTCCAATTAACACAAGATGGAGCGATTGCTCTTTTAAGACACAGACAAACTACGGGTGGTTATCCAAGGATTTTTTCTGTAATTCAAGCAGATATAGATACTCTTTCACAATATCCTCTAGGTTCTTACGTCCATTTCAAACTTATTAAGATGTCTGAGGCAAAGGAACTTTTACTTTATAAAGAAAATGAATTACGAAACTTTAAACAATCAGTTCTAAAGATATAAGGGTTTTTACAATTTTAAATTATAATAATTTCATAAAATATAGCCTAAGTCTTATTATCTTAGTTTTCTTTTCTTCTTGCACTAGCCTGTCGGTTTCTTATGTAAATGTACTTGCGAAGTTAGGTGAGTATAAAACGATACAAGACCTTCCCTACACTAAAGAAAATAATAAAACCTTAGATATTTATATCCCTAAAAATGCATCTAAAAAAGACCCTTCTGCTGTTATTGTCTTTTTTTATGGAGGTTGCTGGGGAGAATGTATTTCCTTATATAAAGCAGATTATCTTTTTGTCGCTGACGCACTTACCTCTAAGGGATATGTAGTAGTTATTGCTGATTATAGGATGTCCCCTGAAGTAAATTATGCTCAAATTATAAATGACGCACAAATGGTAGTGGAGTGGACACATGCACATATACAACTATATTTTGGAGATAAGGAGAACCTCTTTATAATGGGTCATTCATCCGGAACACATTTAGCCATTATGCTAAGTTTAAATGAAAACTATCTAAATGTAAGCACTAGGAAATCTATTAAAGGTGGTATAGGTTTAGCAGGGCCTTATGATTTTTTGCCCTATACTGAGGCTTATCTACCTCATGTATTTGGAGATGAAAAGGACGCTGCATATTCTCAACCCATCAATTATGTACATGAGCACGAACTTCCTCTTTTGTTAATGTATGGAAAAAAAGACAAGACTATTAAAGAAAAAAACATTATTAATCTGAGTGCTAGAATAAAGGATATAGGGGAAGGAGTGAAGGCTAAGTATTATAAAGACCATGATCATCAAGGTATAATAGCAGCCCTTACACGTCCTTTAAGAGATGAGTTTTTACTTCAAGATATAGATGATTTCATCATTAAATATACGAAAAAATAAAATTAAGAGATTGAAATAATTACTTTAATTTTTTAAGGGCTTGTTTTACAATTTCACCTGTATCGCTCGCACTAATCCCTGACAATGCCTTAATCACCTGTTCTTTCTTAAATCCAAGACTTTCAAGTGCCATAGCCGCTTCAGCTTGAGATGTAGTTGAACTATCAGAACTTGAGTCCACTATAAAATTAGATAATTCTACTAAAATTCGAGATGCACCTTTGGGACCAATACCGGGGACTCGCTTTAAAGAGCCTACATCATTAGCTTGAACAATAGCTGAAAAGCTTGAAGGCGTATAAGTAGAACAGATAGCAAGTCCCACCTTAGGTCCTACCCCATTTATCTTAATAAGCTGCGCAAACATTTGCTTTTCACTTTCATTAGCAAAACCATATAAACTATGAGTATCTTCTCTAATAATTTGAATGGTATGAAGCTTGATCTTCTCACTTTCTAGGGCATGGAAGGTATTAATAGAGATAAAGACCTCATATACTAAGCCATTTACATTTACGTGAACCCTTGTTGGTTCTTTTTTTTCAATTATTCCGTTGATACCAACTATCATTGGTCTCCTATCTTATTTATTTTATTCAAACAAATGTGAGATTTACTCACCTTTTTATTGAAGTATCCAACTATCATTGGTCTCCTATCTTATTTATTTTATTCAAACAAATGTGAGATTT
>DTVI01000524.1 GCA_012963655.1 Sulfurimonas sp. | reverse complement strand
AAGATTTTTATCTTTTTTAGTTTCTTCTTTTTTAGGTTTTTCACCATTAACCTTAGCCAGTTCACCTTCTAGGTGCTTTTTAAGGTCTGCTTCTTTAATAACAAACTTATTTTCATAAGTTTTGACTTCACCTAAGTGTACTTCAACATCTGGCTTAACACCAACAGCTTGAATAGTACGCCCACTTGGTAAATAATATCGTGCAATAGTAAGCTTAATAGCTTCATCTTCAGTTATAGGAAGAATTACTTGAACTGAACCTTTACCGAAGGTGTTCTCACCAACGATAACGGCTCGTTTTTGATCTTGAAGTGCGCCGGCTACAATTTCAGATGCTGAGGCTGAACCTTCATTTACAAGTACAACAATAGGCTGCTTTGAATAAGTACCTGAAGATGTAGCCTTATATATTTTTTCTTCGTTTTTATCACGTCCCTTTTGAGAAACAATGACACCTTCTTCTATAAATAAATCAACAAGACCAACAGCTTGGTCTAATAAACCACCCGGATTATTTCTAAGATCAAGGATAATTGCCTTGTTCTTATTAACAGACTTGGAAAGTTCTTTTTCAACCCCATCTACTACTTTTTTATCAAAACTTGTAACCCGTAGGTATAAGGTGTCCTCACCAATATTTTTGGCATAAACAGATTGTATTTTAATGGTGTCACGAATAATATCAATGCTTAAGGGCTTAGGCTCCTGTTTACGCACAATAGTAAGATTAATTGGTGTTCCTTTTTTACCACGCATTATGCTAACTGCGTCATCAATGGTCATGCTAAGTGTAGACTGGTCATTGATTTTTAAGATAATATCTGAAGCCTTCAATCCTGCCTTGTCAGCGGGAGTACCTTCTATAGGTGCAATAACAGTAAGTGCGCCATCTTTAATTCCTACTGTGATACCAAGTCCACCGAACTCACCGTCTGTTTGTATTTTCATAGTTTCAAAATGCTTTGCATTTAAAAAAGTTGAATGTGCATCAAGATTAGTAAGCATACCACTTAAGGCCTTGTCCATAAGCTCTTCAATGGTAACGGGGTCTACATTGTATTTTTCAACTAAGCCTAATACCTTAGTGAATTTTGCTAAAGATTGAAGTCTAGATTGTTGAATAGAAACTTCACCTGAAGAAGAGATAGCTTCTCTTGCAAAAAGTGACGGGGTAAATAATAAGGCCCCTGTAAGAGCGGTTGAAAGGAAACCAATACTAATAAATTTATTTTTCTTCATAATATTTGCACTTATATTAAATTTTTCTAAAGAAACTTGTTGCAAGCGAAATCGCTGTACGTCTAGTTTTAAAGGCAGATTATACACATATATGACTGAAAGGTTTATTAGAATAGTTTTATCACATATTTTATGAGAATGGTTAGGCTATAAGATGCTTAAACTTGACACTAAGTGACTAAGGTTGTATACTGTCATAAGTATCAAGTTTAATAACTATTTTTAAAAGGATTATTATGAAAAATATTTTTGAAAAATTAACACATCAGATGACAGAGGCTATTGAATCGGGCATTTCGCTTGCCTTACATAATAAAAATGCAGAAGTAGAAAGTATACATTTTTTATGGGGTCAACTTAGTAATTCAAATTCTGTTTTGTCTCAAGTATTTAATAAGATGAACATTGACAAAACGGCCATAGAACTAGAGATAAAAAGTGCCACAAGTAAGTTAGTATCAAGCTCATCTTTAAGTAAGGAAAATATCCGTTTATCTCGAGATTTTACACAAAGTTTAGAAGTCGCAGAATCTTGGATGGTTCAAAATGGTGATAGCTTTATTGCAGTAGATGCTTGGGTACTAGCTAATATTAATAATGAACCCATTAAGTCGCTATTAGGCAAATATGTTGACTTGATGGAATTAGGTAAAAACCTGGAAGGCTTACGAGGGGGACAAAAGATTGAATCTCAATCTGCAGATGAGACCTTAGAAAGCTTAGCCAAGTATGGAATTGATTTAACAGCCGCCGCCGCGGAAGGTAAACTGTCTCCTGTTATTGGAAGAGATGATGAGATAAATAGAATGATGCAAATCTTGATTCGTGAAAGTAAGAACAATCCTATTCTTTTAGGTGAACCTGGAGTAGGGAAAACAGCCTTAGCTGAAGGCTTAGCTCAAAGAATTCAAAGTAAGAATGTTCCTTTAAGCTTACAAAATAAAAGACTTGTTGCCTTAGATATGAATGCACTTATTGCAGGTGCAAAATATAGAGGAGAATTTGAAGAACGTTTAAAAGCGGTAATAGATGAAGTTAAAGAAAATGGAAATATTATTTTATTTATAGATGAGATTCATACTATTGTTGGAGCAGGCGCGAGCGAAGGATCTATGGACGCAGCAAATATTTTAAAACCAGCTCTTGCCAGAGGTGAACTTCATACCATTGGGGCAACAACCTTAAAAGAATATAGAAAGCATTTTGAGAAAGACACTGCCTTACAAAGACGTTTTCAACCTGTCGATGTACCTGAGCCATCGGTTAACCAGACCCTTCAAATATTGCGTGGTTTAAAAGAAAGATTAGAAACACATCATAATGTTAGCATTACTGATTCTGCTCTTATCTCAGCAGCTAAGCTTTCAGATAGATATATTGCTGATAGATTCTTACCTGATAAGGCTATTGACCTAATTGACGAAGCTGCAGCGGAATTGAAGATGCAAATTGAGTCAGAACCCCATGTCCTTTCAAATGTCAAACGCCAAATTTCTGAACTTCAAGTTGAAAAAGAAGCTCTGAAAATGGACACCAATGCTAATAATGAAAAGCGTTTAGAAGAGGTTGCAAGAGAATTGGCCTCTTATCAAGAAGAACAACGCTCTTTAGAAACAAAGTTTGGAAATGAAAAGGCCGTTTTTGATAAGATTTCTGCTATCAAAAATGAGGTGGAATTTAAAAGACGTGAGGCCGAATCAGCCAAGGCCAATGGAGATTTTAATAAGGCGGCTGAAATTGAATATAGTGATATTCCTGCTCTTTTAGAAGCCGAAATTGCCCAACAAGATATTTGGGCAAAAATGCAAGAAGAGGGGACCTTACTTAGAAATTCTGTAGATGAAAATGCTATTGCTTCTGTTGTAAGTAAATGGACTAAAATCCCTATTCAAAAGATGTTACAAGATGAAAAAGAAAAAATTCTTCATATAAAAGATGAGTTAGATAAAGAAGTTATTGGTCAAGAAAAAGCGACCTTTGCTATTTCTCGCGCTATTAAACGAAACAAGGCAGGTTTATCAGATGATGATAGACCTATAGGCTCATTTTTATTTTTAGGGCCAACAGGTGTGGGTAAAACGCAAACAGCCAAGGCCTTAGCAAAGTTCTTGTTTGATAGTGAAGATGCGATGGTCAGAATTGATATGAGTGAATACATGGAAAAACATGCGGTTTCACGTCTTGTTGGAGCACCTCCTGGGTATGTAGGATATGATGAAGGGGGACAACTTACTGAAGCGGTAAGACGTAAACCTTATAGTGTTATCTTACTCGATGAGATTGAAAAGGCGCATCCGGATGTGTTTAATATCTTATTGCAAGTCTTGGATGAGGGACGCTTAACGGATAATAAGGGTGTTGTAGTTGACTTTACCAACACCATTATTATATTAACTTCAAATATTGCCTCAGATAAGATTATGGA
>DTVI01000523.1 GCA_012963655.1 Sulfurimonas sp. | reverse complement strand
TCAGATATATGAGGGTGTTTCAAACTGTGGTTCACCAATAGTTAAAGCAATAAGTTCTTGGTTTGCTTTAGGAGATATATCTGCTAAAAGTGTATTGAGTTTTTCAAAGGGGTAAGATTCAAATTTCATACTATTTCTTATCTATTATATTTTAAGATATTATAGCATTTTTTTATGTATATAACTTAAAAAGAACTTTAAACTGATAGTTATTCTCAGTAAAAAATCACTTACTTAGATAATTTTCACTAGAATACGCTTTAAATATCAGGTATCTATATACTCAGGCATTTTGATAAGTATATAAAGTAAAATATCTATACTTATAAACAAAATGTACTGATATAAAAAGCACCTTATGCACTAGAGCAATAAGACTCTATCTAGCTAAATAATTAAATATTTATTTTTAGTCTACTGAAGGTATTTAAGAAGAAATTTAAGGATTTTTATGAAAACAAAATTATTATTAGTTTTAACACTTATATTATTAACTGCTTGCAGTGAGACACCTACACAAGCACCTGAAAAAACAAATGTAAGTAAAACCATTGTAGACACTCAATTAAACGCCCTTAAAGCAGCTACAAAAAATGTTGAAGCCATCACAGTTCAAATAAAAAAGACTGAAAAAGTGGCTACTGAAGTGAGTCTTCCAAGTGGTGCAAATCTTTACAGCCAAAAATGTTCTTCTTGTCATGGGAAGGATGCTAAAAAATCTGCATTAAATACTTCTCAGGCTATTGCAGGATGGGAAAGTAGTAAAACACAGCAGGCACTCAATGGATATAAAAATGGAAGCTACGGTAAAAAAATGAAAAACATCATGCAAGGCCAAATTGTACCTCTTAGTGATAACGATATTAAGCTTATTTCTGATTATATATCAATCTTATAAGAAAGATGATGAGAGGCAATCTTAAAGCCCTCTCGTAAATAAAAACTATGTGCCTCAAACCTTTGTACCCCTGAGTCTAAATGAATTTCCTCACACCCCTGTGTTTTTGCATAAATCTTTAAATAATCTAGAACTTCTTTTCCATATCCTAAAGACCGTTCCTTTTCATTAGAAACGAAGTCAGAAATATAAAGATGTTTTCCCCATGCCAGATTTTGAGAAACCTTACATCCTACAAGAGAGCAAATGCTATTATTTTTTAGTAGATAATAAAGTTCATAGCCTTCTTTTATCTGTTGTTTAATTTGATCCACAAAATATTCAGCATTCAGATTTACTCTTAATACCTTCATCAAATCATAACAAGCAAAGATATCTTCATCTTTTCTCGCCTTATAAATACCTTCTTTAACCTCTTTATCTAAAGGAGGAAAACAGATGCCTTCTTCCTTGTTAGTAACTTTTATCTCTTTTTTCTGCGCTGTAATAGCAATTGTTGCGTAATATACACCTAAAGACTCACGGTCTTGACAGGCTTGTATATAAGCTTGAATATCTTCTTGTGAACATATTTTAGTTTGCAGATAAGACTCTTGAAGGGCTTTTGCTGATAATGACATAAGCCTTGCCACATTATCACCACCACTACATAAGTGAAGATAAGAACGTGAATCATTAATCTCAAATCCAAGAGATTCAAGACTTAAGTACGCTGTAGAACCATAATGAGCTTTTAAACCGTTTAGCTCAAACATCTTACATAGGGCAGAATTAACACGTTTGCATGCTTGTATATCTTTAGCATCAATCCATTTTGCCAGGGTAAAATCAGGTTCTTCAAGAACAAGTATTCCTCCAGGCTTTAAAAGATTATAAAGTTTTTGTAAAATTTCACAAGCAGAAGTATTATGAATAAGATCAAACTTTTTAGAAATGTTAAGGTCTAAAACATTTCCCTTTAAAACATCATAAGCATTTGTGTCTAAGGCATATTCTGTATTTAAATCTATCCCTAAAACAGATCCTTTCTTTCCTACCTCTTCACTTAAGTATAAGGCTAATGAACCTGCACCTAGTCCCACTTTTAAAACATCCATATCAAGCCTTAAACCAGCTTTTTTAAGATGTACCTTAGACTTATCATCAAAAGAGTCTTCAATCAAGCATAAACGTTGATACTCAGATTCTTTTTCCTGATTTGAAAAGATATATTCTGACATTTAAGTAGTAGGAAGTCCAAATTTTTGAGTAACTAGTTCACCCTCATCATTAAAAAATAAATAATATAAATAATCTTTTTTAATTGTTAAACCAGCTAAGTATCTTAAGGCAAGGTTTGCTTGTAAAGAAGCAATATGCATTACTATAGGAGCGGCTATCCCTGCTGGTGTTTTATTAGAAATTTTAAAAACATCAAAAGAAGCCTTTTCAAAGAAACAAACTTGCCCATTCCATGCTTCAACTGAACCATATAACCAAGGAGTATTTACTTT
This sequence comes from Sulfurimonas sp., assembly GCA_012963655.1. Lineage (GTDB taxonomy): Bacteria > Campylobacterota > Campylobacteria > Campylobacterales > Sulfurimonadaceae. Next base: position 1,283 of record DTVI01000523.1, on the reverse strand, counting down.
TTTAGAATATTCATTAATCTTTGCTCTTGTAGGAAGGTTATCTGTACCATCTATAATAAGGTCAACCTCTACCCCTTTAAGAGAAAATGTCTCAAAATCACAATCATGTGGTACAGCTTTAACAAAAGGGCACCTTTCTTCAACAACCTTAGCAACCACATCACATTTTTTCTTATCCTCATCCCCTGTCTTGAAGGCAATTTGTCTATGAATATTATGAACAGAAACCTCGTCAAAATCAATTAAGTGTATTTCACCTATACCTGAAGCACCTAAGGCAAAAGCTAAAGAAGATCCTAAGCCACCACAACCAATAATAGCTATTTTCTTGTTTTGTAAAGAAAGTTGAACATCTTCACCCCATAGCTGCACTTGTCTATGAAAATATTTCATCATAATTCTATCCTTTGTTTAATATATATTTATCAATAGTGAACTTGATTCATTCTATCTGCGATATTAAATTTTTTTCTTAATTTTAATACTATCTAACTAAGATTTATCTTGACTTATCTTAGGTAAAAGCATCTCAAAAACAGCACCAATTTCACTATTAGTTACGCTTATACTTCCAAGCATACTTTTTTCAATAATCTCTTTTGACATATATAAACCAATACCTGTACCTTGAAGAGCTTTCTTAGTGGAGAAATAAGGGTCAAATACCTTATCAATCTTACTGAGTTCAATACCACCCGCATTGTCTTTAATAAGAATTTTTATTTTGTCACCTTCTTCTTGTATAAAAAACTTTAACCAAGGGTCTTGTATCTTCTTTTGAATAACTACATCTTGTACATTTTTAATAAGGTTCATGAAAACCTGCATCATCTCATGTCGAACTCCAAAGATTTTATGTTCTAATTTTGAAACGACAAGGCTAGTTACCTTTGCGTATTTCAAACTTCCCTCACTCAGGTTTAAAGAACTTTTTATAACTTCTTCAATCACAAAAGCTTCTTGTTCTTTATTAGGTTGTGAGAAGTTTCTAAAATCATCTATAGTTTGTGACATATACTGAAGTTGGTCATTTATCTTGTCATGCGCCTCAATACAATCATCATTGTGTATTGTGTTTAACTGTACTTTAAAATACAAATTTTGATTAATTAGTGCAAGTATATTTAAAGGTTGTCTCCATTGATGTGCAATTTGCTCAATCATTTCACCCATAGCAGCGAGACGTGATTTTTCAATTAGAATCTGATCATTCATACGTATCTGAGATAAAGAGTTTTCAACCTTCTTTTCCAAAAAGGTATTTAAGCCTGAAAGCTTGTTTA
>DTVI01000522.1:793-3677 GCA_012963655.1 Sulfurimonas sp. | reverse complement strand
TTTACATGGTTATAATTCTTCATCTGGGGGGACTAAGCCGCAAATGCTTAGAAGTTTATATCCTAACAATCGCCTTCTTATTCCGGACCTTCCTCTTGACCCTTTAGAATGTATGCAACTGAGTGAAGACATGCTTCGTACTGCGTCTAATGATACTATTATCATTGGCGCTTCTTTGGGAGGATTTTATGCGTACTACCTTGCCTCAAAATTTAGGAAAGACTGTCTTCTTATTAATCCTGTTTTTGAGCCGGCAATGGAAGCAAAAAAGATTTTAGCCCTAGAAAATAATCTTGAAAAGAAAAAAATCATCTTAAATGCGGCTAATATGTATCTGTCTTTTAGCAGTAACTTGAATAATCTAAAGCATCCTTCTAATACTTTTGTAGCCTTAGGCCTACATGATAAAATTATTAATCCTGAGAAATCTTCTTTGTATTTTTCAGATGCCTTGGTAAAAAACTATGATGATGACCATTATATGTTAAAGAGTTTTAAGGATGTGATGCAAGACTTTGAAAACTATTTAGAAAAAATCTTCTAGATAGTCTTAAAAACATTTTTCTGGTGAAATCCACTACAGAAGATTTTTACTAATCACCTTAGTTCGTATATTGTTTATATTCAAACATTCTATTATAATTCTCTACTTAGAATAATTTTTTAAAGGCTAATCATGTCCGTCCCCTCATATTCACCTGAAAACATTAGTATGCTGATTCGTATTAAAACAAAGAAAAAACACCTTGATGAAGTGATTATGGAAGCGTATAAGACCATTGTTGTGACGCATAAGGAGGATGGCTGTTTAGAATATAGAGTCTTTCATATAGATTATGATGTGATGATTTTTGGCACATGGAAAAATTCTATGGCCTTAGAATTACATCTTCTTTTACAATATCATCTAAACCTAGTTGAAGACTTTCTTCCTCCCTTATCTAAAAAAATAAGTACAAAGATTTACAAAGAGTTAGAACCGCCTATAACAGCCTTGAGTGTACAATAACTAAAAAATGAATAGAATTTTACGTGAGAGTGTGGGAAAAGATAGCTGTTCATACTTAGAAAACAAAGAACAAACAACGCATTATAAAATTATACAAGACTGTACACTTAGTGAGTGTGAATCTTTAATACAAAGAGGATGGCGGCGTTTTGGGCATATGTTTTTCCGTCCAGTATGTGGGGACTGTAGCTCTTGTGAGAGTTTTAAAATAGATGTAAAAAACTATGCATTTTCTAAGTCAAAAAGACGAATATTACGAAAAAATGTTGATACTAAAATTCTTATTCAAAGACCTCAAGTTAGTTCTGAACATTTAGAGCTTTTTGAAAAATATCACTTACATATGAAAGATAAACGGGGCTGGAAGCATGAAGGTATAAGTCCGAGACATTATTATGCTTCTTTTGTACATGGGTATGGGGATTTTGGGTATGAAATTTTATATTATATTAACGACAAACTAGTAGGAGTGGATTTAATTGATATCTTACCTAATGGAATCTCTTCAATTTATTTTTATTATGACCCTGATTATAGTCAAAATTCTTTAGGAACATACTCAATGCTTCAACAAATTGAGATAGCAAAAGAAAATAATTTGAAGTGGATTTATATGGGATATTATGTAAAAGGCTGCCAGAGTTTAGAATATAAAAGTCTGTATACCCCTTATTTAGTCTTACAAGGACGTCCTTTTGAGGAAGATGACCCCTTATGGACAAGTAGTGATAAAAAAGCTTAAATCAATGCCTAGGATATTTTTTAAGGTGTATTAAACACGTAAGTGTTAAAATAGGGTAAAGGTAATAAAAATATGCAAAGAAATTTTATGGAAAGAAGAAGGAAAGATCCTTCATATCTTGTACCTATAGTCTTTAGTTTGATGGAAATACTGATGATGTGGTTAATTCTAAGTTTATTTAACTGGGCAATTAACCCCATAGAGTGGAATATATATGCTTACGCCATAGCTTCTGGATGGGCATTCTTTAGCTGTGTAAAGCTAAGGAAAGTATTAAAACGTCAGAAAGTTGTATATGACTAAAAAAGATTATCTTTTAAGTGGACATATCTTTAATGATGAAGAAAAGCTTTTAGCTTTTCAATTTTATTTTTTTAATATTATGTTAGCTCTTGCTACTAGTTTTTCTCCCTTTATTGCCTACATACATAAGGACATTAACTTTATACTTTTTTATTCTGATATGGCTTTTGTTTTTACTAGTTTTATTTTAATTTTACTCCTTAGATATAATAAAAAATACTTTTTCTTAGCATCGCATTTCTTTATAACTTCTTTATATATAGCCATTACCCTTATTTTTTTTCTTGCAGGAGACGACCCGACAAAGGTGATATGGGCACCAATATTTTTTGCCTGTTCCTTTTTACTTCTAGGAAGTAAGCCTGGGTTACTTTGGTTGTGTGCTGTCTTGGGTTCATATTATTTAGGGTATTTTATTTATGGGAAGTCTTTTATCTTTTATAGCCTTTCAGAATTAACACTCATTAGTATTTCTTTTGTTACTGTGTCTCTTATTTTTAATGCATTTAGACAGAAAAATGAGTATGATAACAAAAAGATGATGGGGATTAATAAAAGTTTAGAAACGAGCAAAAGTGAACTTGAAGACTTTAGTGCACATCTTGAAGAACGTATTAAACAAGGACTGATTGAAAGTCAAAATAAGACCCAATCTATACAAGAAAGTTTAAATACAATTAATCAACATATTCTTACCGCTCAGATAGATTTAAATGGACTTATTAGTAATGTCTCTTCTGCCTTTTGTCAGCTAACTAGGTATGAAAAAAACAAGGGTAATGGTTATATATAAAGAAGTTATAAAGAAATGTGATGCTAAGAAAAAGTAT
>DTVI01000522.1:0-783 GCA_012963655.1 Sulfurimonas sp. | reverse complement strand
CAATTTATAGGAAAACCATTTACGCTTTTGTTTGGGGCAAGTACCCCGATAGAAGATTTAAAAGTCTTATGGAATAACTTAATAGTGAATAAGGCTTATCGAGGTGAAGTGAAAAATATAGATGCCTCAGACAATTTTTACTGGTTAGATATGCATATTAGTCCTAAGTTTAGCCGAGAAGGGGAAAAGGTAGGCTATCTTTGTATAGCCCATAATATTACAGATAAAAAGCTTGTCTTAGATCAACAAGAACAACTTATTATCCAATCTCGTCACGCTGCAATGGGAGAAATGATATCCATGATTGCACATCAATGGCGTCAGCCATTAGGAACAATATCAGCTATAACAACAGGTATTCATATGGATATTGCGCTTGATAGTTTTGAAATAGAAATCTTAGAAGATAAGATAGAAAGTATTGAAAAACAGGTTCAATACCTTTCTCATACAGTAGATGACTTTAGAAACTTTTTTAAACCCAGCAAGGGAATGGCAAATGTTTATGTTAATGCTCTTATAGAAGAAGCAATTAGGCTCTTAAATCATAGACTTGATAATATAGAGATTATCTATGTCGAACAAATTGATTTGTGTTTATACTTATACCGAAATGAATTAGTTCAAGTTCTGATAAATATTTTAAATAATGCTTATGATGCATTAATGGAAAATGAGATAAAAAGCCCTTGTATTAGGATTACTGAGTATATCCAAGATACTCAAGTGGTTATCGAGATAGAAGATAATGCTGGCGGTATAGAAGAAAAAACCTTAGCTCAA
>DTVI01000521.1 GCA_012963655.1 Sulfurimonas sp. | reverse complement strand
TACTTAAAAAATATAATCAATTTTTATTCCAATATTAAAAAAAGTTAAATCATGTTTAAATAGTGAAATAAATGCATCATAGGATAAAGTATGTTTGATTGTAAGACCTTGACAGGGATTGTAGACTATATAGAAAACGAAGTGGACAATGATAGCTTTTTAAACCATTTGGAAGGCGGTCATTGGAAAAGTATATCTTCAAAAGAGTTTGTATATATGGTTCGTTGCTTAGCCTCCTCTTTCGAAAAAGCAGGAGTTCAACAAGGTACAAGTGTAGCTATTATCTCAGATTCCTCACCTTTTTGGCTCATAGTTGATTACGCGCTTCAATGCTTGGGGGCCGTATCCGTACCTATTTTCGCCAATATCTCTTCTTCTAACTTAAGCTTTGAGCTTGAAGACGCTGAAATTAAATATGTTTATATTGCTTCTCAAGAAAAGTTTGATCAAATTGAAAGCTCCTTAAAAGATATGAAGCTTGTACTTATCAAAGATATTAAGGCCAGTGGTGAAAATATAGAGCAGTTTCTCACATTTCTTGGAAATGATATAAAATATACCGCACCCCAGATAAATCCAGATGACTTGGCTACTATCATTTACACAAGTGGTTCAACAGGTGTTCCAAAGGGTGTTGAACTTTCTCATACTAATTTAATAACGCAAATTCTTGATACTAAAGAGAGGGTTGATCTGTCTTCAGACTTTAAGGCACTGAGCTTTCTTCCCTTAGCGCATATCTTTGAACGTATGGTTATGTCGTACTATTTAAGCTCAGGTCTGTCTATATACTTTGCAGATGATGTTAAAAATGTGGCTAATTTACTTAAAGAACTTAAACCAGATATTATGACGGTTGTCCCAAGGTTACTTGATAAAATTTATACCAAGATGCATGAAAATGTGTCACAGGCAAGGGGAATTAAATGGTTGATAGGAAGTGCTGCTTTTTACCGAGCCAATTCTAAGAATCCTAATTCAAAAAATGAAAATGCCTTTGATAGACTTTTTGCAAAACTTGTTTATACCAAACTTCAAGAGGCACTTGGTGGAAACCTTAAGTATCTTATAACAGGAGGGGCACCTCTTTCATTTCCTGTGTATAGGTTTTTTCATAATATTGGGCTTCCCTTGTATCAAGGATATGGTCTTACTGAAACCTCACCGGTTATTAGTGTTAATTATCCTGAGGAAAATAAGATTGGTACATGTGGAAAGCCTTTTTCTCATGTTCAAATTAAATTAGCAGAAGATGGAGAACTTTTAACTAAGGGTCCTAGTGTTATGCGTGGGTATCATAAGCAAGCTCTGAAAACTAAAGATATGATAGATGAAGATGGATGGCTACATACAGGCGATTTAGCTGAAATAGATGAAGAAGGGTATGTGACCTTAATTTCTAGAAAAAAAGAGCTTTTTAAAACCTCTACAGGAAAGTATGTCTCAGCCATATCTATGGAACAACGTATAACAGCAAATAAATGGGTGGATTATGCAGTAGTTATTGCGGATAATAAACCTTTTGTTTCCGCACTTATTTTTATGGATGAAATATTATTAGAATCTTTTGCCAGTAAAAACGGTCTTGAAAGCCTTTCTTTTGAAGAACTCATTAGGCAAAGGCGTATACAGGCCATTGTCATGAATCTTATTAAAAATCTGAATACAAAACTAAATCATTGGGAGAAGATACAAATGTTTCATATAGTCACTGAAAAAGTGAGTATAGAAAGTGGGGTTCTAACGCCTTCTATGAAGGTTTCAAGGGCCAAGGTAGAAGAACTATATAAATCTGAGATAAATAATTTTTACAAGGGTAACTTATGAAAGAAAGAATTGCAATTATAGATGGACTACGGACTCCTGTAGCTAAGGCTGGAGGAAACTTTAAAGATATTCAAGCGGAAAAACTAGGTGCGCACATTGTTCAAGAGCTCGCCTTACGTGTTGGTATACCCTTTGAAGATTATGATGAAATTATTATAGGAAATGTTTCTCAACCGGGGCACGCGGCTAATGTCGCTAGAGTTATTGCCCTTGAAGCAGGCTTTCCTGATACGACCATTGCATATACAGTACATAGAAACTGTGCTTCAGGAATGGAGTCTATTACTTCTGCTGCTGCTAAGATACTTTCAGGTGAGGGTGAAATCTTTTTATGTGGAGGCGTTGAGTCTATGTCGAATATTCCTTTAATGTATGGGGAAAAAATGACAGAACTTTTTGCTGCTCTTTTTAAGGCTAAAAGTGTTTCAGAAAAGCTTTATACTCTGAGTCATTTTAGGCCTAAGTATTTAAAGCCTATAGTAGGTCTAATGCAAGGACTTAGAGATCCTGTTTCAGGTTTAATGATGGGCTCAACTGCGGAGATTTTGGCTCAAGACTTTGGTATAGGAAGAATTGAACAAGATGAGTATGCTCTTCAGAGCCATAAAAAAGCAGAAGCTGCTATCAAAGCAGGTATTTTTAAAGATGAAATTGCGCCTGTGGTATATGACTTAAAAGTGGGTAAGGTGATGGAAGATGATGATGGTGTTAGGTTTGGACAAAATATGAAGGCTCTGGGTAAGCTTCGCCCCTTCTTTGATAGAAAAAATGGTACTGTAACGGCAGGTAATTCATCTCAAATATCAGATGCGGCAGGGGCAGTGGTCTTGATGAGTGAATCTAAGGCTAAAAAAATGGGTTTAGAGCCTATGGGATATTTAAGTCATTACACTTACGCAGGATTAGAACCTAAACGTATGGGTATGGGTCCTGCTTATGCAACGGCTAAGCTTTTTGCAAAAACGAAGTTGTCTTTAAAAGATATAGACCTCATTGAGATGAATGAAGCATTTGCAGTTCAAGCTATTGCTAATATAAAGGCCTTTGAATCTACGGAATATGCAAAAATACATTTAAATCGTTCTTCTGCCTTAGGTAGTATTGACACCAATATACTTAATGTAAATGGTGGAGCAGTTGCTATTGGTCATCCTGTAGGAATGACAGGTACGCGTTTAGTCATTCATACCCTTAAAGAACTTAGAAGACGGGGTAAAAACCGAGGTTTAGCGACCTTGTGTATAGGTGGAGGCCAAGGGGCCTCACTAATTTTGGAGGTAGAATAATGAAAGCTTTCACCTATGAGCTAAAAGAAGACATAGCCACTTTATGTTTAGACTTAGAAGATTCGTCTGTTAATATATTATCTTTTGAAGTCTTAAAAGCCTTAGATACTAAACTGGATGAATTACATAAAAATACTTCAATAAAACTTCTTAAAATCACTTCAGCAAAAGAAGGTGTTTTTATTGCAGGTGCTGATATATCTGAAATAGAAGGTCTAAGAGATGAAAAAGAAGCCTATGCTTTAGTAAGAGAAGGTCAGCACATAATTACGAAGATATCTGAACTTCCTTTTGCTACTGTGTGTATTATTAACGGCGCGTGTTTAGGAGGAGGATTAGAATTGGCCTTAGCCTGTGATTATAGACTTTGTACTCAAAGCTCTAAAACAAAGATAGGCCTTCCTGAAATCAATTTAGGGATATTACCAGGTTTTGGTGGCACCCAAAGACTTAGAAAGCTTACAGGCTTGTCTAAGGCACTTGAACTTATTTTAGGTGGAAAAATTTTAAATGGTAAAAAGGCAGAAAAACTTGGGATTGTAGATGCTTGTGTGCCTCTTGGTTATT
>DTVI01000520.1 GCA_012963655.1 Sulfurimonas sp. | reverse complement strand
GTTCGAGTGCTGGGCTTAATTCAAATTAAGGCAGAGGCTAAGAAGTTAGAAAAATCACTTAAGGGTGGGAAGATCAGTAAAATAGCTTCTGTATCTAAAGATATAGATGCCTTGAAAGCAAAGATACAAAACCTTAAGACAAAGTATTCTAAGCTTCAAAAAGAGTTTAAGGCTGATCAGAAAAGACTACAAAAACGTATTTCAAACTTAAAAAATCTTCCAGCTCAAGATATCAATAGACTTAAAAAGAAGTATGCGTTAAATGCAGGTGGTGGTGCTAACCTTATAGGTACACTTATAGATGATAAAATCGGTAATTATATGAATATGGCATTGAAGTATTATGAAATAGCAAAGCCTTATATGGAAAAATCTAAAGTTCATTTAGTAGAAGAAGTTGCGCCACCTAGAGGAGAGGGACGTTGGATTAAGTATGTAAACCATTCAAATATCCCAGAAATTTTAGTTAAAAAAGCACTTATCGATGTACGTTTAGATAATGATAAAATTGAAGTAAAGGTTCAAGACTTTAGCTCAAACCAGAAAATTTATGCAAAACCTATGTTAGTGAGTATTGACGCCCAAGGAAATGAATATACTTTTGTTAAGGCAAGTATTGTAGATGATAGACGTGAAGACACAGCTCAAACAAACTTTGATATTAAGGTAAATGGCTTTAAGATGAGTAGCTATAGCTTAGGGTCTATAAATATGAAAGATCTTGTATCTGATATGACGATCATGGGGCAGGTTCTTGGAAAAGAACTTTCTGCAAAGAGTAATATTAAGGTGCAAAAGGTCAAGATTGAAATGCCATCTCAAGACCTTGTAAACAAACTGCTTTCTTCTATTCATAGTTTTAAGGTTGATATCGGTCTTGAAGGAGATGTTTCTAAGCCTTCTATTAGCGTTAAAAGTGATTTAGATAAGCAACTTTCTAAAGGGCTTAAGTCTATGGCCTCACAAGGAGCTAAAGACTTTGAAAAGAAGTTAAAAGCAGGCCTTATGAAAAAGGTATCAGGTTCGAGTGCTGGGCTTAATTCAAACCTAGGAGGAGCTGGAAATACTTTAGGCTCTAAACAAGATGCACTTTCAGGAATAGACCTTGATTTTTCTTCTTCAAACAAGCTATTAAAAGGACTAAACTTATTTTAAAATCAGGAAAATACAAGCATTATAAGGGGCCTCTTTATGAGGTTATAGATATTGCAAAACATAGTGAAACAGAAGAAGAGCATGTTGTGTATAGAACGCTTTATGGAGATTTTTCTTTATGGATACGACCCTTGTCTATGTTTATAGAAGAAGTAAATTACAAGGGAAAAATAGTAAAGCGATTTGAGTATATAGGAGAAATAAGTGAGTAAGGGAAAGAAACTCGATTTAAGTATAGGTTCGTCTTGGGAAGACGAATGGACAGAGGTCAAAGGTAAAAAAATCTTAACAAAAAAAGAGCTTCTTGAACCTGCTAAACATTTTTTAGTTTTTAAATTTGAAAAACGTAAGGGAAAGCCAGTAACGCTGATAGGACCTTTTCATATTAAAAAAGATGAGGCAAATATACTTTTAAAAAAGATTAAGAAATCTTTGGGATCAGGTGGGGCTTATAAAGAAGAATTTATGGAGTTTCAAGGAGATTGTAAGGAACGTCTTAGAACGCTTTTTAGTGCCCAAGGCTTTAGATTTAAGGTTAAGCCTAATTAGGCTTAATTAAATTTAACTCTTATATGGGGTTGTCCAATTTGCATGGAGGTATATCTTATGGAGTTTTTACTTCTTTAAGTATGCATCTTAGGCGGAGATATTATTAACATGTTTTTGCTTTTTTTGCATATCGCTTGAAACCACACGGTTTCTTCCTTCATCTTTTGCAATATAAAGGTTTTCATCTGCTTTTTGTAAAATGGACTCAGACTCTGTCGCGTGATTTGGCGAAAGGTTTACAAGACCAATAGATACACTGAGATATTGGCTCACTTTATTCCCCTTATGTTTAATTTCCAAGGCTAAGATATTTTGCCTTAGTTGTTCTGCCATATGATAGGCTTTATCTTCGGTAATATTAGCAATAAACACGCCAAATTCTTCGCCTCCAAGACGAAATAAATAATCACCTGGACGTTTAAGGGTGCTTTTCATTGTTTGAGCCACTGCCTTTAAACTAGTATCCCCCTGCAGATGTCCATAATGATCGTTATAGCCTTTAAAATAATCAATATCAAGCATCATAAAACATAAGGGCTTCTTTTCGCGTATACAACGTGTGAGCTCTCTATTATAAACAAGATTAAAGTACCGTCTATTAAATAGACCAGTAAGTGCGTCAGTTATGGAAGCGGTTTCAAGTTTTTTATTTGCAACTTGCAGCTTTGTAGTCGCATGGATTAGATTATGCTCATTATTTTGTATACTTTTAAAGATTGGAACCATAATTATAATGGCAGATGTAATAACAAATATTAAAACAGATAAAAGTGTGTATAAGGTGTTTTTATATATTTGAATTGACATTTTTCTTTCATACCTAGCAATATCTTTTTCATATTGAAGAATAGTATCAAGAATGTTATTCATGTTATTTATTTTTTTAAGTAAGCTTTTGGTTGATAGTTGAGAAATTTGATTTTGTTTACTCTGACTAATGGCAGCACTTAATCGTTTTAAATACCCTAATGACGCAAGCATTTGCTCATCAGCATATTCAAGATAGGATAATTCATACTCACGTTTGAAATGTGACTTATATGAGGACCATAGAGACACTACCTTATGACGGCTTAGGTCTATTTTAGCGGCAGAGATAGAAGGGTTGGCTTGGCCATATTTTAGCTGGTAAAAGGCTAATGAGATATCTTTATTAAAGAAATTTTGAATTTGTGAAAGTTCACTTACGGGTACATAACTGCCAAAATATAAGGCATCAAGGTTGTTCTTCATCTTGTGCATATTAAAATACCCAATAATAGAAGCAAGTAGTACACCTGATATAATTAGGGCAAAAAGGATATAGAGCTTGACCTTTAATGATAAGGCATCGATGAGTTTCATTTCATTTCCTGTGGTTATAAGGTTCTTTTTGAGTATAATTACCTTATTAAAGCAAATAGAGTTCCTCTATTAAGGATATGATATGGAAAATGAACACGTTGAATTAAATTCTCAAGAATTATTTCTTGGGCTGGCTATGGTTTTACACTCAACAGCTGGTAATATAGAAGCAGGTAAGTTAAGTTATGAAGATGCAAAAGAGGTTTACGTTAAGGTTCTTCCTGATATCGCACGTATGATTTTAGAAGAGCATACAGATGATGAAATGGTAGATGCTGCTAAAAAAATGGGAGGCCTTTTAAGTGAAATTGCAAAGGCTAAGGGTGTTGAAATTAGTTCTTAGTTCTAGAGAGTAAAAGTGCAGTCTCTTGGGGGTGATGGAAGGATAGAATTTTGTTCCTTCACCTTGATCACAATCTAACTCTTTTAAGTTTTCTAAAATACTTTCATTATTAATACCAGAAGCAATGACCTTTATGCGTATGACCTTTCCTACTTGTATATGTGAACGTAACATAAGGTCTTCATTCATATTTTGTGCAAAACTCTCATCTATTTTAAAGGCATGAATGCAAAGTTTATGTAAATCAGAAACAGAAGAGATTCCTTTTCCAAAGTTTTCAATAATGATTT
>DTVI01000519.1 GCA_012963655.1 Sulfurimonas sp. | reverse complement strand
GTTAAACTGGCTCCTTCCAATAAAACCAGGTTTATCGACGCCAGTTCTGCTCACCGCACCAATAAAGACTGGGTCTACGGCTTGCCTGAGATGGGCCGGCAGCAAAGGTCCGAAATAGGCTCAGCTCAATGTGTCTCAAACCCAGGGTGCTATCCCACGGGATTCCTTTTGCCACTGATACCCCTCGTTGAAGCAGTACTGCTGAGACCTTCATCACCGATAACCTGCAGCGCAATTACCGGCTACAGCGGTGGCGGTCGAAAGCTCATAGAAGCTTATGAACAACAAGCGAGAGAGAATCCTCGAGAACTCTGGCACGTAAGGCCCTATTCTCTGCAATTGGCACATAAGCATGTCAGCGAGATGCAGCACCATGCGCAACTGGAGAAACCGCCCCTGTTCCTGCCTGAAGTGGGCCATTTTGCCCAGGGCATGCTAGTCAGCATCGGGCTGTTCCAGGAATTTTTCACCTCAGAAGTCGACCCTGGCCAGATCTATGAACTGCTGGCCTGTACCTACCAGGATGAACCTTGCATAAATGTATATGGTCCGAACGATGAATCGCAACTCGTTGATGGCTACCTGGATCCTCAGGCTAATAATGGTACCAACACCCTGGATATCTTTGTATTTGGAGGAAAGGATCAGATACTACTGGTCTCCCGATTGGATAATCTCGGCAAAGGCGCTTCAGGTGCCGCCGTTCAAAACCTCAACCTGATGCTCGGTAAATCCGAGTTCGAAGGGCTTTCCCTGTGATTACCCTTGTAAGGTTAACTGAAATTGAGGCAACGTATGAAACTCGGTGATTTTTCAGAAGATGAACTGAAAGCACGGCAATCGGAACTGCAGGCGGTTTATGATCGATTCAAGGACGCACGACTGTCACTTGACCTAACCCGTGGTAAACCTTCTACCCAACAGCTGGATCTCTCGAACGATCTGGACGGTATCCTTGGAGGATTTTTCATGCTCCAGGACGGGACAGATGTTCGAAACTACGGTGGTATTCTCGGCATCCCGGAGGCCCGCCGGTTGGGTGCCGATATCCTGTCGCTGCATGCCGCGCAGGTAATGGTAGGAGGAAACAGCAGCCTGACCCTTATGTACAACATGATTGCCCACATGGTTGAGCAATGGGAGGGCGAGGCACTTGACTCGAACAGCAAAGTGAAATTCATCTGCCCGATTCCCGGTTACGACAGGCACTTTACTATTTGCGAATCCTTCGGCATTGAGATGATCAACGTCGGCTTCGTATCTTCCGGCCCGGACATGGATGGCATCGAGGATCTGGTGTCCAAAGACCCAATGATCAAAGGCATATGGTGTGTACCAAAGTACTCCAACCCCAGTGGTCACACTTATGATGAAGCCACGGTAAAAAGATTCGCGAAACTCGGCAAGGTCGCCGGCGAGAATTTTCGCATCATGTGGGACAACGCCTACGTGGCACATCACCTGAGCGATAAACCTGCTCGGCTGCTGAACCTGATGGATGAAGCTGTTCAGGAGGGAACCGAGGATAATGTTGTGATGTTCGCTTCGAGCTCCAAGGTGACTTTCGCCGGAGCGGGCATATCGTTCCTTGGGACCTCAGAAAACAACCTTGCTGCCTTCGAAAAATCCCTAGTTCCACAGGTCATCGGTTTTGACAAGGTGAACCAGCTACGCCATGTACGCTTCCTGAAAGACTTAGACAACCTGAGCACACACATGGAAAAACACAGAACACTGCTCGCACCGAAGTTCAACATGGTGCAGGGCAAGCTCCAGGCGGCACTCGAAGGTAAGAACATAGCCGACTGGACCACTCCTGATGGAGGATACTTCGTATCCCTGGATACTTTGCCTGACCTGGCCACTACCGTTGTCGACCTGGCCGCTGCCGTGGGCGTTAAACTTACTCCTGCCGGTGCAACTTACCCTTATGGTATTGACCCCGAGAACAGGAATATTCGAGTGGCGCCCACCTTCCCCCCTCTCCCGGACCTGGAAAAAGCACTGGACGTTTTCGTTGTATGCCTAGAACTCGCATCAGTCAACCATCTATTAGCAACCTAGATGGGTCAACTGACAGCCTTTGATACTGCCATCCTGGCATTTTATCTCGGCGGGCTATTTGCCATGGGGCTGTATTTCTCCGCTAAGAATAATAGTACAGAGGAGTATTTTCTCGGTGGTCGCCGATTCAAGGGTTGGGTCATTGGCCTGTCCCTGGTAGGAACATCAATCAGTTCCATTACCTTCCTCGCTTACCCTGGTGATGCCTATAAAACTGCCTGGCTGCGATTCCTACCTAACCTGATGCTACCAGTAGCGGTCTTCATAGCGGCGAGGTATTTCCTGCCTTTACTGCGCAGAAACAAAACCACTACTGCCTATGAGTACCTGGAGTATCGCTTTGGGCCTTCCATTCGAGTATACGGCGCTATCGCCTTTATTGTCGCGCAAATCGTCCGTGTCAGCCTTGTCCTGTATCTAGTGTCGCTGGTGTTGCAGGAAATCACCGGCTTTGAGGCTACCTCCTGCATTCTTATCGCTGGCCTCGTAGTCGCTGTATACACCATTATAGGTGGGATTGACGCTGTTATCTGGACCGATGTCATCCAGACTATCGTGCTGATCCTGGGCGGTATCATGTGCCTGTCAATCGTAGTCATAGCGCTACCGGGTGGTCTTGGCCAAATTCTTGATGTTGCCAGTAACGACTCCAAATTGGCCTTTGCTGAACTGCGTGACGGAACCCTCGTCCCTGTTAGCTGGGGCTTTAGCCTGCAGAGCAAGACAGCCAGCATGATGTTGCTCATCGGGCTTCTAAGCTGGTTGACCGAATATTCAAGCAACCAGAATACTGTTCAACGCTTTTGTGCATCCAGGTCAGAATCCGAAGCAAGAAAGGCGATGGTTGTCTGCGTCCTGGTTAGCATACCCACCTGGGCATTCTTCATGTTCCTCGGCACCGCACTGTATGTCTTCTTCCAGGTGTTCCCCGAGCCACAGGCCATGGAAATATTGAGGGGTGACAGAAAGGCCGAGGAGATCCTGCCGTTTTTCATCATCAACTACCTGCCAACAGGATTGGTGGGTCTTGTCGTGGCTGCCGCCCTTGCCGCTGCGATGTCTTCCCTGGACAGCAGCATCAACGCCATATCCACAGTTTCTATCGCTGACATCTACAGGCGCCATATCAATAAGAATTCCACCGACAGGCATTATTTGAATATGGCCAAAATGGTCGCAACAATCACCGCATTGATCATGATTCTTGGTGCCGTCTACCTGACCAATACCCAGACAAGGACCTTGCAGGATACTGCCACAATACTCACTTCACTGCTGGCAGGAGGCTTGCTTTCTATCTATTGTATTGGTTTCTTCACCAATCGAGGTGATGCCAGGCATGTGCTGTTCGGAATCGCCGGTACGATGATATTTACCGCCTGGACGATTGCCAGTGCCAGATCCTTCATCCCCGACGCCATCAGTTTCCCATTTGATCTTTACTACACGGGCTTGATCGGCAACATCATTATGTTTGTCCTGGCATTTGGGCTGAGCCTAGTGTTGGTCGAAAACGAGAACCAAGACAGGACAAGCCTGACGATCTGGTCGTGATATGATGCGCCGCCATGAAATTCTTTAACAAGCTCTTTCCCGATGCCCAATACCCTGAAGATGATGACCCCAGGGCTGTC
>DTVI01000518.1:368-3717 GCA_012963655.1 Sulfurimonas sp. | reverse complement strand
ACTAATGCTATTGGTGCATTTGCAGAGCAAACAGGTACTGCAGTCTTAGGTGGTGGTGTAGGAGTAACAGCAACGATTAATGGTACGGCAGCTTCTATATCAACTCAGGATGGTGCTACAGGTGCAAATACTACAGCACACTCAGCTGGTTCAGCTTGGGCAATTGCTAGAGAAATTAATGCCATTTCAAGCGGAACAGGTGTAACAGCGACAGCTGAAACTACAACTGCTGATGCAACTGTTCCAACAGTAAATGTTGTTGGAGGTTCATTAGCAGCTGGTGGATTAACAATCAATGGTAAGGATATTGGATTAGTTGGTGTATCTGCAAATGACAGCGATAATGCATTAAGAAATGCTATTAATGCTGTCTCTAACGAATCAGGAGTAACCGCGAGTAATGATGGTGGAAAAATGGTTCTAACATCAAACGATGGTAGTGATATTACTATTGCTGGTACAGATAATGCAGCCATTTCTGGGCTAGCGAATGGTACTACTGGTGGTAAAATTACTTTAACTAGTGAAACTGCAATCACAAATACAAATACAGTTGCGGCAAATACTTTCCTAGGTTTTGGTGCAACTGGAGTAGCTGCAATAACTACGATAAGTACTGCTAATGTCTTAACATCTATAGATGTTAGTACAAGAGATGGTGCTGAAAAAGCTATTAAAACAACAGATGCTGCTTTGAAAAACATAGATAAGATCCGTTCAAACATTGGTTCTACTCAGAATCAACTTGAATCAACAGTAAGAAATATCTCTGTAACTCAGGTAAATGTTGCGGCAGCCGAATCACAAATTCGTGATGTTGACTTTGCTTCTGAATCTGCAACCTTTGCTAAGCATAATATCTTAGCTCAGTCTGGTTCTTATGCTATGAGTCAAGCTAACGCTGTTCAACAAAATGTTATGAAGCTACTCCAGTAGTAAAAGAACTAAGAATTTTTTATAAGACATTAAATATATAGAAAAATGTACCGATATAGTAGTGGTATGAAATTATGTGACAAAAGGATTTGTTATGGGTATATCATCACTTGGTGCAGGCTCAAGCATACTTACACAGGATGTAATAGACCAACTAAAAGCAGCAGATGAATCAAAGTTTGTTGCGCCTGTAAACAAAAGCTTAAGAGCCGAAGACAGCAAACTTACTGCGTATGATGTTATGAATGCGTATATGGATAATGTTTATGAGAGTTTAAAAAGTCTAACATCTTATGGTGTTTTTGAGTCACGAACAGCTCTCTCTAGTAATGAAAACGCTCTTGAGGTTTCAGCAAAAGAGAGTAGCGATATCCAAGATTTTAGTATAGAAGTAGAACTTCTAGCAACTAAAGAGATAGAACAAAGTGGTAGTTTGCACACAAGAGATGCAACTATATCCACTGGATCGGGAAAGTTTGAGTTAGCGGTTGGCACAGAGACATTTACTCTCAACTACGACAACACAACAACACTTGAGGGCTTAAAAGAGCTTATAAACAAAGAAGCTGGAGATTCTGTAAATGCTATAGTGGTTCAAGTTGCAGATAATGATTTTCGACTTCTTTTAAGTGCTACTAAGACAGGGGTTTCTCAAGATATATCTATAGTTGATGTTGTTGGTGAAGGTGAGACACTAAACACTGCCTTTACAACGGATATGAGTAATGTCCAAGATGGAGTAGATGCAAAATTTAAGTTCAACGGGGTAGCGATTACTCGTTCGAGTAATAGTGTAGACGATTTACTAGCAGGAGTGACACTTACTTTAAAAGAAGCAAATGTCGGGACAAAGATAGATGTTAGTGTTGGTCAAAATAGAGAGCATATACAAGAGAGAATGACAAACTTTATAGACAAGTATAACTCAGCCATGACACAGCTTAATACAGATACAAAGTCTTCTCAAGCAGTTTCAGAACGGGGTGTATTTTCTAGTGATAGTACCATTAAAGGGATGAAATACAATTTAGTTAACATGATGTCTACTCTAGGTGAGGGAAGTGGAAAAATTGAAGACTATGGTATAAAGTTTGACGATACAGGAAGACTTACACTAGATAGTGAACTCCTCAACAAAAAGCTTGATAGTGATGCAACAAGCACGCAAGCTTTTTTTGTCGGAGGAACTTTTACCAAAGATGATGGAAGTACAGTAGAACTTAGCGGAGCTTTTGATGAACTTGAGAGTGAAGTTGCAAAGTATAGTAAATTTGGAAGTATTTTAGATAGCTATAAGGACTCCATAGATTTACGTATAAAATCTTTAAATGAGCAAAAAGAAAAAGCAGTAGAAAGACTCAATAGTAACTATGCAATAATGGCAAAACGTTTTGCTGCATACGACTTGATGATTAACAAGTTCAATAATGCCTCAGATATGTTTACTCAAATGATAAATGCTGAGATAACAGCAAGAAGTTAGTAGTTTATAGACAAAAGTCTAAAGAAATGTATACATTAGTCGATGTATTTAGTATGAAGAAAGAAAAAAAGGATTGTTATGTCACAAAATTTAGCTCATAATGCTTATATACAAAATAACATAGGTATAGAATCTCCAGAAAAATTAATAGTTATGCTTTATGAGGGTATACTACGCTTTAATGCCCAAGCAAAAAAAGCAATCAAAGATAAAGATATAGAAAAGAAATTTTATTGGGTCAATCGTTCAATCGCTGTTATAACAGAGTTGATTGCTATTTTAGATATAGAAAAAGGTGGAGAAGTTTCAGTATATCTTTCAGGTATCTATAACTATGAAATTCAGTTACTTTCAAAAGCAGCAGCATATGATGAAGTAAGTCATATGGATGAAGTAAGTAATGTTTTCAAGGGTTTACTAGAAGCCTGGAAAGAAACTACACATGTGGCTAACTAAGTTAAAAATAGCGATAGCAGAAAAAAATACAGATTCAATCTCTGTACTAATGGACTCTATTCCAAAGTTTGAAAGTATAGAAAGAATGAAAGAAGCACAATTCCTTCTAAAAGAAGCTACATCTTTGGCTTCTATTCTTCAAAGCGAAAGCCTCTCTTCTATGAGACAAATCAAAAAAAACATAAATTTTATACAATCTACACAAGAAGTAAATACAAGAAGACTTGATATTAGTTTATAAAACATCTATCTTTATGTTACAAATCAAAATAAACTTAGACTATTTACAGTCAACTCGTGTTCAAGAGGTCTCAAAGCTTGATATAAAACTCTAATCACTTCTTCTGTATACCGAAATACTGAGGTCTTATGGTGATATCTGTGATACTTACACCTTCTCTCATTTTTAAAATATCTTCAATACTTTGGGCTATGTCTTCAGGAAGTAAGTACATTCCAGCCTTAGATTTTGGT
>DTVI01000518.1:0-341 GCA_012963655.1 Sulfurimonas sp. | reverse complement strand
GAAAGGGGTTTGGGTCATATCAGGATGTATACTGATAATATTTACACCAGCTTTTCTGACTTCTTCAAAGAGTGAATTCCCAAAATGATGTAAACCAGCCTTAGAAGCAGAATAGGCAGCCGAAAACTTTGATGCTTTAAGAGCTTCTATAGAAGAGATGTTTATAATCTTAGATACACTAAGCTCTTCATGGGGCTCAAAGTACCCTAAACCAGCTGAATTAATTAGAAGGTTTATGTCCTGGCCTATACCTGAACTACTTCCGCTGATTAAGGCTACTCTTTTAGTCATTGAGTGTTTTCTTATTTTTATATCTGGTATGGGACAAGACAATGCCTATA
>DTVI01000517.1:4739-13988 GCA_012963655.1 Sulfurimonas sp. | reverse complement strand
TCTTTTACCTTTGAATCATTAATATAAATTGTTTTTTCTAAACCATATCTAAAAAAATCTTCTTTAGAGATATATTCAGGTATTAAAGCTTCGTATGAATCTAACATTATAATCCTAGTTCTTTTTTAACATTATAGCGTTATTTACGCCCTACAAAAGAAGCAACTCGAACCTTTTCACCTCTTAGGTTAATTTCGTCTTTTTCTTCATACAGAAGTATCTCTAACTTTCTAAAGGCCTGAGGTAACTCATCTAGGTTTAAATGAAAATCAGGGTTAGTAGGATTATGATATCCCTGTATAGTTGGTGTTTTAACAAAGGTTTCACAAATAAAAATCCCACCTTTTTTCAAGGCTTTAATAATATGGGGGAACATCCGTCTATCTAGATAATTGATTTTTAGTATTAATTCATATCTGTCTTCTTCAAACACATACGAATCTAAGTCTGTTTCTATCTTATTTATATTATCTGCTTGTCTTACTTGCTTTAAGGCGTAGTCTGACAAGTCAACTGCATCAACACTAAAACCATTATCCGCGAGATAGTGGGTGTTTCTTCCCATTCCACAAGCAATATCTAGGGCCCTTCCCTTATGCGCATAATGCAAGGAATTTATTAAAATATCTGAGCTCTCTTTTGGCATAGGAGAAACAAGGTATTTTTTATTCCATCTTTGTTTATCTTCTATCATCTTAGACCTTTTTAAGTACGATAAGAGCCTTATCTTTTGTGTCATACATGTCTAGATAAGCCGATTTTACAACCTTGAAATTTTTCAGTTTTTTAAAAATTTGTAAGGAATGAAAATATTGTTTAATAACTTCTTGTTCTTTGGTATAAGAATCATTTTCATTCTTTTGAAAAAGTGTGAACCTTGTATCAAGTTCATTATCTTCAAAGACTGCGTCCACAGATAAAAAAAGTCCTTCTTCTTCTGCCGTCATTGTCCCATCAGCTACATTTGAAAAACCATGTAAGGTGTTAATATCAAAAACAAATATACCATTTTCATTTAAAGAACTATGCACACAAGAAAGGAAGTCTTGAAGTTCATTAGGGGGGATAAAGTTCACTACATCAAACACACAAACAACCGCGTCATATTGTTTAGACACCTCACAAATAGACTTGTGCTCTGTCTTTAAACCCTTTGCCTGGGCTTTTTTAACCATAAGTTTACTTAAGTCTATGCCTTCACAATCCACATCATACTTTATAAAAGTTTGCATAAGATCACCCTTACCGCAACCTAGGTCTAGCAGGGTTTTTATCTCATAATTATAAAGAACTTCTGAATAAAGTGTATGTAAGTAGGTCGTTGATTCTTCTATGCCTAGAAGGTGTTCAACCTTGGAATAAAGATCTAAAGCGTCCATAAAACTTAGTTTTTCTCAATTACTTCTGAGATTTTTTCAAAAATATCAAGCACTTCTGATTTCTTTTCAAAATAAGAATTCTTGTTAGCAATTAAATAAGTCGAAGAGGTCATAATATCTTGTACTACTTCTAAACCGTTTTGCTTCATTGTTGCACCTGTTTCTACAATATCAACAATCATATCCGCTAAACCAACAAGAGGAGCAAGTTCAATTGAGCCATAAAGTTTGATAATATCCACTGAAATTGCCCGTTCATCAAAATACTTTTTAGTGATATTTACCATCTTTGTTGCAACTTTAAGTTCAGGCTTATTTAAATCAAGCTTTTCACCCTTACGCATTCCAATAGCAACCTTACAAATACCACGTTTAAGATCAAGTAAACGGATAACATCTAAGCCTTGTTCTTCTAAGGTATCAAGTCCAACCACACCTATATCAGCGGCCTGGTGGTAAACATAAGTGGCTACATCTTGGTTTCTAACAAGCAAGAAAGTAAAGTCTGGTGTTTCTAAGATAAGTTTTCTATCATCAAATTTGAACTCTTCACCAAATATTGAGGCAAAAATTTCTAGTGTTTCTTCGGCTATTCGGCCTTTTGGTAGTGCAACTGTTAGCATTGTTTTTCCTTAGTCTTCTCTAATATCTTTTTCATTCCCTTAAATACCAAATCATTATCTATCTTTGCATTAGGTATTAAAGGTAAAAATCTTGGAGCATCTCCACCTGTAAGCAAAACAGGTAGGTCTTGTGTAATTTCACGTAAATTACTCAACAAGGGAGCAAGAGCACCATAGCTCAAAGCATCTTGTGTATTTTTCGGCATTTTATCTAAATCTATATCAAAGTTGAATGAAACTTCTAAGGCTGGTGATATATCTTTAAAACATTTAGCCATTGCAGCTAAACCAGGATAAATATAACCACCCTCATGTTTTTCATTTTTGATCACATCAACAGTAATAGCAGAACCCGCGTCAATCACAACAGCATTAGCTAAGGCTTCACAAACCATTATCCTGTCTATTCCCATGCTTTCATAATATTTAGAAAAGTCAATAAAAGAGCGAATATTTATCCAGTTTTCTTCCATGGACAAACGTTTTTCCCAATAAGCATTAACAGATATATAATAAATTTTTTCATGAATTGACGTAATATCAAAATTCTCAACAGAAACTTTAGTTCCATTTGAAAAAGAAAAGTTTGTATTACCGATATCGCATAAAAGTTTATTTTTCAATAATCTTCCATTTGGCCTTAATAAAGGCTGCCTTTGCTTTTGAACAAAGGGGAGCATCTAGAACTAAGGTCTTTCCCTTAAACTGATGATCTCGATAAATCGCCATTTTTTGCACAATCTCTTCAAGTTTTACAACATCTTTCATTAAAAGACGGCTTTTTTGAGACACAATAATAATAGCATTATAATAACGATTTAAATCAAGAGCAGCATAAAGTTTAACCTTATTTCTTATCTTTAAATCTTTAGGCTGTATCTCTTCAAGTTTCTTATAAATACGTCCATTTATACGTAATTGTTCAACTAATATTTTCATAAATGTATTATATCTTGATTAGGCTATATTTATGCCATAGGATGATACTTGAGTACCGTATCTTGCAGGTTTTGTTTTTGTATATGGGTATAGACTTGCGTAGTGAGTAAGCTGGCGTGGCCTAAGAGCTCTTGCACTACCCTCAAGTCCGCACCACCAATGATAAGAGCAGATGCGTATGAATGTCTTAAGACATGGGGTGAATTATTTAAATATTTTTTACATATCTTATAGGCAGAAATTCGACTTAGGGTCTTGCCTTGGTAGTTTAACCAAAGTGAAGCTGATTCAAAGGGGGATTCTTCTTCATATAGCTTTATTGCCTTAAGCGCTTCATCTGCTACGGGTACCATTCTTTCTTTATCACCCTTTGTATGACGTACTCTTAACCATTGCTTTTCAAAGTCACCATGTTCTAAACTTAGACATTCTGATATACGTAATCCTGTCGCATATAAAAAAAGAATAAGGGCATAATCCCTTAGACCTATCCAAGAACTTCTATCTATATTATCTAAGTCTGACATAATCTTTTCAAAGGGCAAATATTTTGGAAGCAAGGAAGGCACTTTTGAAAACTTAAAAGAACGTTTATTTTCATCTTCAATCTCAAATTCTTTATAACAAAAATCATAAAAAGCATTTAAGGAAGAGAGTTTTCTATTTAAGGTACGCTTGTTTTCAAAACTTCCAAGGTATTGGAAAATTTTAGCTTCATCAAGTTTTAATAAGGAGGTTTTATAATGTTCTTCTATAAGACAGAGGTCTTTGCTATAGGCTTGTATACTTGCCTTACTTAAGGCCTTTATTACCGTGATAAACTCGATAAAGGCTTCAAGTTGTGTGGACATTAGTAGAGCTTAATAAATACGTCGTCGTAATAAAAACCTTCTTCAGAGGTAAAAAAGAAGCCATCTTCTATGTCGAAATCATACACAAGGTTAAAGTGTAAGTCATGTTTAAGTGCAATAATGTAGCCTTGTTTTTCAGCGGCATACACGATATCTTCCCCCACAACTAAACCTAAAAAGTGTGCAAAAGGAAACTTTACACGTTTCAAAATATTTAAAGAATGATCAAGAGAGACTATTTCACCTTGCTTCGTTGCTACCCAAACACCTTTTTTATTTACTACCATGTTACGGGCTTCAAGTTCAACTCGTTTTTCATGTTCACCTAGGGTGTAAATCTTGGAAGGGGTTGCCGCGTAAAGCGTATCATCCACAACATTAAAATAAATAATATTATTAAAATATTGTTCTGAACTTACAATAATCGTTCGAACAAGTTCTTTAGCCTGAGCATTAACAATAACAATCTTTCCATCTAAAGTAGGAAATAGAACCAGTTCATTTAAAAACCGTGGATTAGCAATACGTATATCAACTGCCGTAGAGTCTGAAGCAGGTTCTTTAAATAACAAGGTTCCTGAACTAAACTCATATAAGGCAAGCTCATTATCTGCAAAAATAACGGCTAAGAGGTCATCCTTAAGAGACACCGTAGCAATGGTCTTAGAAAGTTTTAGACTCTTACTTTCATTTGTATCTTTAACAGCAAAGAGTTCCCCTCCTGTCTTAAGTCCAATAGCCCATTCATCATTTTTAAAAACAAAACGAAAGCCTTCAGGAAAACGGGTAAGGTCTAGACCCCTAGTTGAAATGATACTTCCATCTTCAAGAGTTGCACTTTCCCCACTAATTTCAATGATCTCACTTTGCATACTATCTGTTACATCAATATTATCAAAAACATCAGCAGGCTTAAAATATTCTTTTGAACTACAACCTATGAAGAATAAAGATATAAGAAAAACAAGAACAAGATCTTTTAGCATTTACTTTACTCCGTAATGTTCTAATAAATTTACTGTTTTATGTAAAGGAGATCTTGTGTCAATCATTTTTAAACGAGTATGAGCTTCTTCTATCTTTCCTTCTTTCATTAATAAAACAGCCTCATTTAAAATAGCTAAGTCTTTTAAAACTGCGTCTTGTTCAAGGCTATATTCATTAAGTGCAGCCTTATCTTTTTGTATAGTAGCAAGTTCATAAGAAGCTAAGTCTGCCACAATATCAGATGATGATATTTTAAGAGATTCAAGTGCTTTTATATCTTTGTCTTTTAAGGCTATTTGTAACTTCCATGCATTATAAAGAGAAGGATTATTATCTTCTAATACACTTGCAGCCTTTGCATCACTTGGATCTTTTAAAAGTAAGGTATAAGCATCATTAGAAGCCGTTTTAGCACTCGCCAAATTAGCTTGGTATACACTATCTCCAAGAATAACAAACAAAATTGCACCAAAAATGCTGATAAGAGGCATCTTATATGTTTTAACGAAACGTTCTATTTTTACAGCCGATTCAAAAAGTTTTTCTTCTTGGTTTAGTTCTTCTTTTACCATATCAATATTTTCTTTTAAGCTCACTTTGCTTCCTTAGGTTGAATAAATAATGGTGTTATATTATCTTATTAAAATTAAAAGAGGGCCAAAGTAACTTAAAAGTAGAAATTACTTAGTATTATTTTGTTACAATCACGCTAATTTATTAAAGGGGCCTCGAAAAACCCTAAACAAGGAATTAAATGCAAATTGATGACGCATTATTAAGCAAGTTAGAAAAATTGTCTTATCTTGAAATAGCCCCCGACAAACGTGAAGAAATAATTTCACAACTCAGTGAAATCGTATCCTTTGTTGACAACTTATCAGAGCTTGATACAACAGAGATGGATCCTACCTTTGCTATGACAGACAAGGGTACTCAGTTGCGTGAGGACAAGCCTTCATCAGCAGAAGAGGTTTCACAGTCTATAATCAAAAATGCACCCTTAAGTGAAGATGACTTTTTTATTGTTCCAAAAATTATCGAGTAATATTATTATTAATTCTCACAACTAGCTGTAGCTATTTTTACAAAATAAAAAGGTTTTATTAAAACTTGAATACATCCAAGATTAGATCTTCAGCAGAGTGCTCACGCGACTAGTCGCTTTAAGAAAAAGGATATACCATTATTAAAGTATATGGAATAAAGAACTGTGACAGCGTCAAAAAAGCCATAAAGTTTTTAAAGGCTAATGAGCTTGAATACAGTTTACAAGACTTCAAAACAGACCCCGTTTCACAAGACAAGATACAAACATGGCTTAAAAGTGTAGAAATGAAACAACTTTTTAATACCCGTGGAACAACCTACCGTACACTCAAACTTAAGGATTTAGACCTTAATGATGAGCAAAAGCTATCTTGGCTAGCTAAAGAAAATATGTTAGTTAAAAGACCTGTGATAGAATATAGTAATAACAAAGTTCTTTGTGCCTTTAATGAAGATATTTATACAAAAGAATTATTGTAATTACCCTATAAGGATTATAAACATGAGTTTAGACATTCGAAAACTTTTAAAATCAGTAGTAGCCTATAAAGCCTCTGACCTACACCTAGTATCACGTTCAGAACCTCAGATTCGTATTGATGGTAAGCTTGTATCTTTAAACCTTCCTGTAATGGATGGAACAATTATTGAAGAAATGGCCTATTCCCTCCTAACGGATAAACAAAAGAAAGAGTTCGAAGAAGCCTTAGAACTGGATTTTGCCATTGTTCTTCCTGATATTGGACGTTTTCGTGCGAACTACTACCGTACCATGGGTGATATTGCCTGTGCCTTTAGAATTATCCCTATTGAGATTCCTTCACTTGATCAGCTTAATGCTAAACCCATCTTTAAAGACTTAATTAAACGTGAAAAAGGACTTATTCTTATCACAGGACCAACAGGCTCAGGTAAGTCAACTACCCTAGCAGCCATGTTAAATGAAATTAATGAAACCGAAAATAAGCATATTATTACGGTTGAAGATCCTGTGGAATTTATGCATGATAATAAAAAATGTTTATTTTCACATAGAAATGTAGGAACAGATACACGTTCATTTGGATCAGCCCTTAAGTTTGCTATGCGTGAAGACCCTGACATTATCCTAATTGGGGAAATGCGTGATCACGAAACTATTGGAGCGGCCTTAACCGCTGCAGAAACAGGTCACTTGGTATTTGGAACCCTACATACAAACTCTGCACCTGAAACTATTAACCGTATTATTGATGTTTTCTCAGGTGAAGAGCAACCTCAGGTAAGGGCTCAACTTGCTACTTCATTAGTTGCTGTTGTTTCACAAGCCTTACTTCCTCGTCTAGGTGGTGGTCGTGTGGCGGCTCAAGAGATTATGATTACGAACCCTGCTATTAAAAACCTTATTCGTGAAGATAAGGTTCACCAACTTTATTCTCAAATGCAGTTAAACCAAAACGCTACAGGAATGGTGACACAAACACAAGAACTTGTTGAGTATGTTCGTCAAAAAGTAATTTCTAAAGACTCAGCTATTCAATATTCAAATCGTCCTGATGAACTTATAAAAGCAATTCAAAATTTGTAAAACTTCTTTAGCCTTATCTCTTTATAGATCGCTTTGAGCGGTCTATTCTTTTTTAATACCCTTCATTTTTTCAAATCTTGGTAGCTCTAAAATAAAAATATTATGTATTGTTGATTGTTAGAAGAGGACTCATGACCTAAGCCATGAGAAAAGAAGTTCTTATTGCTTTCTAAAGAAACATTTCACTGGGTGAAAGCGCTTACGCTTGTTTTGCATCTTTTAAAGAATCAGCTATTAAGAAAGCAAGTTCAAGTGCTTGGTCAGCATTTA
The DNA here is from genome assembly GCA_012963655.1 of Sulfurimonas sp. Classification (GTDB taxonomy): domain Bacteria; phylum Campylobacterota; class Campylobacteria; order Campylobacterales; family Sulfurimonadaceae. The sequence goes on along the minus strand of DTVI01000517.1, from coordinate 6,325 downwards.
AACGTGGATCACAATGTGTGTGGTAACGAGACTTAAGATCTTCATCAGAGATATTAAAAGCACCACCCGTACATTCAGTTACATTCTTACCTGTCATCTCTAAATGAACACCACCACCATAAGTACCTTCTGACTTATGCACAGCAAAGAAGTTTTTCATTTCCCCAAGAACAGCTTCAACTGGACGTGTCTTATATCCTGTAGATGATTTGATAGTATTTCCGTGCATAGGATCACATGACCATAGCACTTTTTTACCTTCACGCTCAACCGCACGAATTAATGCAGGTAAATGATCTCCTACCTTATCCGCACCCATTCTTACAATAACATTTAAACGTCCTGATTCATTTTCAGGATTTACTGCGTCAATAAGCTTAATTAGTTCATCAGCTTCCATAGTAGGACCAGCTTTAACACCTATAGGGTTTTTGATTCCACGCATAAATTCTATATGTGCCTCATCTAAGCCACGTGTTCTGTCACCAATCCATAACATATGTGCTGATGTATCATACCAGTCACCTGTAATAGAATCTTGACGAGTAAAGGCTTCTTCATATTCTAAAAGAAGGGCTTCATGAGAGGTATAAAAATCTGTTTCTCTTAGAGTACGGTAATTTTTTGAGCTAACGCCACAGGCTTCCATAAAAGAAAGAGATTCATGTATACGGTTTGCCATATCTTCATACTTTTCTTTTAAAGGAGAGTCTTTAACAAAATCCAAGTTCCAGCGATTTACCTCAGATAAGTCCGCAAGACCACCATTAGCAAAGGCACGTAAAAGATTTAATGTTGAAGAAGATTGATTATAAGCTTGAATCATTCTATCAGGATTAGGAATACGCGCTTCTTCCGTAAAGTCTACACCATTAATAATATCACCTCTGTATGAAGGTAACTTAACACCATTTATTTCTTCAAAGTCTGAAGAACGTGGCTTAGCAAATTGTCCACCCATACGACCAACTTTTATAACAGGAGATGAACCAGCAAAGGTCATAACAACGGCCATTTGCATCATTGCCTTAAAAGTATCACGAATGTTATCAGCTCTAAATTCGCTAAAGCTTTCTGCACAGTCTCCACCTTGAAGTAAAAAGGCCTTACCCTCAACAACATCTGAAAATTGTTTTTTTAATGAACGAACTTCACCAGCAAAGACTAATGGTGGTAGTTCTCTAAGTTTTTGTGTAACACGTTTAAGATGGTCTGCGTCTGAATAAGTTGGTTGCTGTTTGATTGGAAAATCTCTCCAGCTTGATGGATTCCAAGTGCTCATGTATACCTCATAATGTTTTAAGTAATTTATATGGCGCAAATACTATCTAAAGCTTCCTAAAATAAGGCTAAACGCAGACTAGCTTTAGCATAAAAGCTTCTTTTATGCTAATATGTGTATAATTCCCCATAAAAAAAAGCCCCTAAGGCTTAAACAAAATTGATAGCCTAAATAAGGCATTGCCTAAGGCCAAAGCTAATGGCCAAGACCAATTTCTAGCAGGATAAAAATGGATTTTAGTATTTTTGATTTAATAATAGGAAGTATCATCTTACTTCTATCTTTAAGAAGCTTGCCTTACCCA
>DTVI01000517.1:0-4729 GCA_012963655.1 Sulfurimonas sp. | reverse complement strand
ACTTAAAGGTATTATTAATGGATTCTTTAAAGAACTTTTCGGTCTTATAGGTATTGTAGGTGGTATTTTCATTGGTTCACGTGTAGCCAAAGATGTAGGTACTTTTTTAAGTGACGCAATATTTAAATTTGACTCTCCTGCTGCGGTTAGCTTTCTTGGCTTTATTGTAACCTTAGCTGTGTTTTGGGGACTAATGATAACATCAGGCATAATCTTTAAAAAGTTTTCAAAGCTCAGTGGATTAGGCTTGATAGATAAGGTCCTAGGCTTTGTTTTTGGTGCAGGAAAATTTTTCTTTATTACATCTGTTATCATTTATTCCTTTTACAATTTTAAGGCCGTTCGAGATAATGTTGATATGCAAGATGGGATTATGCTTCCCTTACTTATAAAGACAGGTTCAATCATTATGAAGATTGATGGTGGAAAAATTGCTGATGATATTAATAATACTATAGATGAGGGTCTATCTAAAACAAAAGATGCCCTTGAAGATAACATAAGTACAGAAATCATTAAGCAAGCCAATAAAGAAAAAGACGCTCTCATAAAAGAAGTACAAAACAAGCTAAAAGAAAATAAATTATCATTTGAAGATAGTAAATAAGAAATACCAAAAAGGATGCTCAACACCTTCAGCATCTTTTAAATAAAATAAGGAATAAATATGAGTCAAAAATTATTTAATTCACGTACTATCGAGTATGATAAACTTTTAGAAGAGTTTAAAGCACTTCTCAAAAAGAATGGTGAAAAATTTACTATTCAAAGAGAAATTATCTTAGAAACCTTGTATAACTCAGATGAACACCTTACACCTGAGGCACTTCACCAACTTATACAAAGAGAACACCCTGAATTAAAAACAGGAATAGCAACTATATACAGAACATTATCTCGTTTAGAAGAGTCTGATATCGTTACCTCTTTATCTTTTGGTGCCCAAGGGAAAAAATACGAACTTGGTGCTAAAGACCATCATGATCATATGATATGTACAGAATGTGGAGATATCACAGAGTTTGTAGATGATGAAATTGAAAGACGTCAAGAAAGTATTGCCAAAGAGTTCAATTTTAAGATAAAAGACCATTCTATGCAGATTTATGGTTTATGCCAAAAATGTCAAGACTAAAAAGATAAAGTTTTTAGCGAAGCTTTATCATAAAACACAGATACAATATTAAGTAAGGAAAACTAGTGCTATTTGAAAACACCTATGTAAAACAGCGTATAGAAAAAGCTGAGAAACTTCGCGAGTTAGGGTATAACCCTTACCGCAATGATTCCAAAAGAGATACAAGCATTGCTAAGTTTATTAACATTAACTCTGATGTTGAGGCAATGGAAGAAAAACGTGCACCTGAGCGTACATATACCGTTGCAGGTCGTGTTAAACTTTACCGTCTTATGGGTAAGGCAAGCTTCTTAAAGATAGAAGATGAGTCTGGAGTTTTACAGGTTTATCTAGCCAGAGATAATATGGCAGAAGGCTTTTATAATGAGATTAAAAAGCTTATGGAAGTTGGTGATATAATTGAAGTAGCTGGTTTTCCTTTTGTAACTCAAAAAGGTGAGCTAACTCTAAATATTACAGATTTAAAAATCTTAACTAAAGCAATCTCTCCACTTCCTGAAAAGTATCATGGAATTACAGATAAAGAAGCACGTTACCGTCAGCGTTACCTTGACTTAATTATGAACTCTGAAGTTAGAAAAACATTTAAGGTTCGCTCAAAAGTGATCTCTCTAATTCGTCGTTTCTTTGAAGACAAGGGCTTTTTAGAGGTTGAAACACCAATGATGCACCCTATTCCTGGTGGAGCAAATGCCAAGCCATTTGTAACACATCATAATGCACTTGGTATTGACAGATATCTTCGTATCGCTCCAGAACTGTACCTTAAGCGTCTTATCGTTGGTGGATTTGAAGCTGTATTTGAAATCAATAGAAACTTTAGAAATGAAGGAATGGATGCAACCCATAATCCTGAGTTTACTTCTATAGAGTTTTACTGGGCATATAAAAACTATAAAGACTTAATTGAACTTACTAAAGAATTATTTGCTTATCTTTTTGAACACCTTAACCGTCCAACAAAGATTCCTTATGGTGAACATATCATTGATTTTGGAGACTTTACTGAGATTGGTTTAGTTAAATCATTATCTGAGATTGGTGGCGTTCCTGAAGATGTAGTTAATGATAAAGAAAAAATCATTTCTTATTTAAAAGAAAACCATGTTAAAGTAAATGAGAAGATGAATATTGGTCAACTTCAAGCTGAACTATTTGACGAATATGTTGAGGCTAAACTAATTAACCCAACCTTCATTACAGACTATCCAGTTGAGATTTCTCCACTAGCAAGACGTTCAGATGAAAACCCTGCTATTACAGAGCGTTTTGAGCTTTTCATTGCAGGAAAAGAGATAGCCAATGCATTCTCTGAACTTAATGATCCTATTGATCAACACCAAAGATTTGCTGAACAAGTTGCAGGTAAAGAATGTGGTGGAGATGATGAGGCACATGAAATGGATGAAGATTATATCCAAGCCCTTTCTTATGGAATGGCACCTACTGCAGGTCAGGGTATTGGAATTGACCGTTTAGTTATGATGTTAACAAATGAGCATAGTATTAGAGATGTACTTCTTTTCCCTGCTATGAAACCTATTACAAAAGCTGAGCAAGAATCTATAGACGAAGAAATTAATAAAAAAGATAAGGAATAAACATGAACACTAGTAACTTACAAACTTTCGATCCAGAAATATTTGGATATTGTGAACAAGAGGTTGAGCGTCAATCTGAGCACCTAGAGATGATTGCATCTGAGAACTTTACACTTCCTGCTGTAATGCAAACTATGGGTTCTGTTTTCACAAATAAGTACGCAGAAGGTTACCCAGGTAAACGTTATTATGGTGGTTGTGAATATGCGGATAAGGTAGAGCAACTTGCTATAGATAGAGCTTGTAAACTTTTTGATTGTACTTATGCTAATGTCCAGCCTCACTCAGGTTCTCAGGCAAATGGTGCAGTATATGCAGCATTACTTAAGGCTGGTGAAAAGATTTTAGGTATGGATCTTTCTCATGGTGGTCACCTTACACATGGTTCAAAGCCTTCTTTCTCAGGTAAGAACTATTCTTCATTTACTTATGGTGTAGAACTTGATGGTCGTATCAATTACGAAAGAGTTTTAGACATTGCTAAAATCACTCAACCAAAGATCATTGTTTGTGGTGCATCAGCTTACGCAAGAGAAATTGACTTCAAAAAATTCAGAGAAATCGCTGATGAAGTAGGCGCAATTCTTTTTGCTGATATCGCACATATCGCTGGTTTAGTTTGTGCTGGTGAGCATCCTAGTCCATTCCCTTACGCAGACGTTGTTACTACAACAACTCACAAGACACTTGCAGGTCCTCGTGGTGGAATGATTATGACTAATGATGAGGCTATTGCGAAGAAGATTAATTCTGCAATCTTCCCAGGCCTTCAAGGTGGACCTCTTGTTCATGTTATCGCAGCTAAAGCTGTTGGTTTCAAATACAACTTATCAGATGAATGGAAGATATACGCTAAGCAAGTTAAGGCAAATGCTTCTACTCTAGCTGACGTACTAATTAAGCGTGGATATGATGTTGTTTCTAATGGAACAGATAACCACTTAGTGCTTGTATCATTTATTAATAAAGAATTTTCAGGTAAAGAAGCTGACGCTGCTCTTGGAAATGCTGGTATGACAGTAAATAAAAACACTGTTCCAGGTGAAACACGTTCTCCTTTTGTTACCTCAGGTATTCGTGTAGGTTCTCCTGCACTTACTTCTCGTGGAATGAAAGAAAAAGAGTTCGAGCTTATTGCTACACGTATGGCAGATGTGTTAGATGACATCAAAAACACTGAATTGCAAGAAAAAGTGAAAAAAGAGTTGACAAGTATGGCAAAAGAGTTTATTATATATACACAGTCAACATACTAGACATTTTATAGGAGGCTTATATGACAGCCATGGACTTAAAACTCATCAAAATGGTATCAAGTTTTTATTGGATTAAATCCGATTCTGTCATTGATAAGCTTGCTTATAAGGGACGAACTTTTTATAATAAATATGAAAAAATTGACAAACCTCTTAATCAACAACTTATCAACCAACATCTTAAGGGTGAGCTAACTGTTGCTCATTCTCTTATTAATACACGTAACAAAGTTGAAAATATTGTTATAGACTATAATGGTCGAGATCCTCAACGGTTTTACCACCGAGCACAATTACTTTTACGTGAAGAAGGCTATATCAATTTCACAGCCTTTGAAACAAAAACAGAAGGTCACTTGCACTTATATATCCATAAGGGCCATACTGACCTTCAAGAGGCATATCAACTTGCTAAGTTAATCTCAGCAAAACTAGCTTCTAAGATGCCTAAACAATGGAGAGTCTTCCCTACTCAAGACCTTCCCTTAGAATATAATATATTAGACATCCCCCAAGAAGTCTATGCCAAAGAAAGAGGTGCTTCTTGGTCTAAGCATATGTGAGTTCGGAAAAGGGAAGACCCATTTCTGGGCCTTCTCCCGAACGAAACCGAAGGTGATGTACGCACCCGTACCACCGAAGGCTTGACATAAATAAAGAGCAAAGCGATACTTCTTTCAGGGAAGACCCATTTCTGGGCCTTCTCCCGAACGAAACCGAAGGTGATGTACGCA
>DTVI01000516.1 GCA_012963655.1 Sulfurimonas sp. | reverse complement strand
CCGTCGGATTATAAAATAACTTCCCCATAAAAGATTTTTTTTCATAAGCTTCTAGGTCTGTATATTGGTCTTTATAAGCAGCATTAGAGTCTCCCCCTTGCTTATCTATATAGTTTTGAACCTGCTTAGATAAAATATCCCCATTTCCATCTTCATATTGATCACTTGATTCTTTTGAAGTAGAAAGTAAAATACGGAGCTTGTCATATCCTCCACTTACAGTTGCTGAAGCCTTTGTGTAATTCCATGAACCCGCATTAAGGTTAACCTCACCCTCAAAATCTTCAGAAGGCTTTTTAGTTTTAATATCTATAAGACCCGATAATGTTCCAAAATTTTCAACATCATAAGGGCCTTCAGTCACTTCAACACTCTCGATATTATTTGTTAATATATGAGAAGTTGCCGGATCCATTCTATTAGGACAAGCACCATATGTCTTTGTACCATCAGCTAAAATATTAATATTGTCTTTTTTCTGACCTCTTAAAATAATATCATTAGCAATACCAGAACGTCTTACTAAGGAAATTGAGGGAACTGTACGAGTTAACGACTCTGCTAAATCAGCAGATTTTAGCTCTTCCCCACTAATATCATTGAGTATTACCGTATTAAACTTTTCGTCTATCTCTACCTCTTGCATCTCAATCGATTCAGCCATTAAGACACTACTTACTAACACTAAAATCATCATTTTCATTATATATCCTCTTATTCGCGACATAATAATAAAATAATGTTACAGAAGTGTTAAGGAAGCTGTGATGATTCCCATAATAATGAAATCTCAGTGCCTTTGTTAAGCTCAGACTTAATATCTAAGCTAAACTTATATTCTTTTGCAATCATAGCTACGATATTAAGACCAATTCCAAAGCCACCCACTACATCATTAGCACGCTGATAACGCTCGAAAACTGTGGATAATTTTTCTTCAGGAATTCCTATACCTGTATCAGATATTTCTAAATATCCTTCTTTTAAAACAATCCTAATCTCACCATTAATCTTGTTGTACTTAATTGCATTAGAAAGTAAGTTGTCTACTAAGCGACTAAGCTTATTTTTATCCATGCATATGTGAATGTTTTCTTTAATTTCTTTCACAAAGATAATCTTCTTTTGGTTCATTGTCACCTTGAAGTAATCTACCCTTTCACAAATAAAATGCGAAAGGTCTATTTCTTCATCTTTAACAATAACATCATTATGTAAGATAAGGTAGGTTAGGTCATTATAAATATTAGAGATTGTTCGTGCGGCAATATCAACACGGCGAATTTTTTTACGTTCTTTTTCTTCTAGTTTATCTAGGTTTATACCCTCTATGTTTGCAACGATAACAGAAACAGGGGTATTAAGTTCATGAGTCGTGTCTTTTATAAAGTTATCTAACAGCTCAATAGATTCTCGCATAGGACGCAAAAACAGTTTCACAAGATTAAATCCAATAAAGGTGATAAAGAGGAAAAGAAAGGTTCCGTACAGAAACATATTCTTAATCATTGCGGTCCACCACAAACGGTTATCATCCGTTTCATAAACAAGGTATTTGACATTCATATCGTTAACCCCAACCCGAACAATACAATGTACATAATCTCCATCTAAAGAAATAAACTTAGTAAAATCACGAGGTTCTTCTTTGATATATGAAGCCAAAACCTTTTTATTGCTATCAAAGACAGCTGTACGATACGCTAAACTTTTGGGGAGTTCGTCACCCGAGTCTATATATTTATAAAACATATTTACATAATGCGTTTCATTAACAAGTTGCATAGAAAGGCGATGTTCTGCCAGCATCATCTCTTTTTCATTTTCATAATAAATAGAGGCTAAAAGCGAAAGAATCAAAATCCACATAAAAGTATAAAGAATGATAAACCCTCTTAAGGACTTAAACTCAGGCGAACTTATAACCATAGCGTTTAATGCTGACAATTCTATCCTTTCCTAAAACTTGGCGAAGGTGTTTAATGTATGTTCTTAATGCTGTGTCACTGGGTTCTTCTTCAAAATTCCATACATGTTCATTTATAACTTCATGGCTCACTTGCTCATTATTATGTTGTAAAAAGAGTTTAAGCAAAAGCTTTTCCTTATTATGTAAGCCTACCCTTTGTCCATTTTCTAAAAGTTCATCTGCTTGCACATCATATTCAAGGCTTTGTGAAATCTTCAAAGTATCATTTGTATTATGATAAAAACTTCGTTTAACAATATTTTGCACACGAATTAGAAGTTCTTGCAAGGCAAAAGGCTTTCGAATATAATCATCACAACCACTTTCAAAACCTTTTGAAAGATCCCCTGTAGAATTTAAAGAAGTGATAAAGATAGCTGGCGTAGTATCTCCATTTTCCCTTGAAGTTTTTAAAAGCTCAAAACCATTAGGAGCGGGAACGTTGACATCTAGTAAAAATACATCATAGCTATTTTCATAAATAAAATCACTTGCTTCTTGACCATCAAAGGCGCACGTTACTTCAAAATCATTCTCAATCAAAAATTCTTCTATGGTTTCATTCAAATTAAGATCATCTTCTAATAATAAAACTTTTTTTGTCTTCTTATGTGTACTTAAGAGGCTCATTTAACCTCACACCTATTCATATATAAGGCCATCGTAAACTTGGTATCTGACTTCTTATCATACCTAAAGTCTGTGTTACTGTTTTTTATTAAGGCTTCTGTTCTTCCCATAGTTTTTAATCTCCATGAGATAGTGTCTTTAAGCTTTGCTTTAGCAAGATTTTCAGGGTCACGAATAAAATAAATACGTGAATCTTCTCTAGCCTTAACACCATATCCAAACTTCTTTCTACCCGCTTTATCTACTGTAAAAATGATTTTCCCTTCTAAAAGAGCTTCTCTCCCTGAAAAATGTTCAGGACAAATATTTTCCCCACAAAGTTCTATTGCCTTTAGATGTCTAATCTTTTCTGCTTTTTTCAAGGCCTGCTCTTTTTTATAAAGATCTGCTTTACGCTTTTTCTCTTTTGCTAAGGCTTGCGCTTTAAAAAGCTTTAGCTCAGCGAGCTTACGATCCTTATCCTTTTTTGCACGAAGCAGCTCTTCTTGACGTAAGACAAGAGCTAAAGAAGCGACCTTAGCTTCTGCCTTATATTGCCAATACTCAGGATTTTGAAAAGAGTTAAAACGTTCTTCTTCTTGAAGGGCTAAATTATGGGTATCAATAAAGTCCATTTCATCTTGACTTGGCTCATTTTTAAGCAGAGGAAATAAGAACACAAAGTTTTCTTCATCCTCCTCATCTATAAACTCTTCTAAGCTGACTTCCATACTAGATTCAATCTTAGAATTATTTTCGGCTAAACGGCGAAGCTCTGCAAGATATTCTAAGACCAAAGGGCCTTTCGTTAGTTTGGCTTCATCAAGTAAGTGCCCTATCGCTTCATTTTCATGTGAATCTTTCATATAAGGTAAACATCTTTCTTCTAAAAAAGCAAAAGGAGCACTTTCTTTTTGTATGACTGACTTACAAATGGAGTCAAACTCATACACTGGAGTACCAAACTCAGCATAAAATACAGGCCGTGTAAAAAACTTTCTTTCCATAAAGAGTGCTGCTGTCTTTGGCGTATAATCTAGCTTTTTAAATACAGAAATAGAAGGCTTAGATAAAGTAATTTTTTTCCAATAAGTCGCCTCAGAAGGAGGTATATTTAAGCCTGCCCAAAAAGGATACTCTTTGTT
>DTVI01000515.1:369-14064 GCA_012963655.1 Sulfurimonas sp. | reverse complement strand
AACTATTTTTACATCACGTGTACCTATCTCTTCTTCAAGCTCCCTAAACATCGCGTCTTCAGGTGTTTCACCCTCATCAATTCCACCTTGAGGGAATTGCCAAATATTATTTAGGTCGCTGCGTTCTGCAATAAAAACATCTTTTTTTGCAGGATATTCAGCACTAAGTACAACAATAGCGACATTTGGTCGATATATTTTTTCCATTTATTCCCGTTTAGTTTCCACTGTTTAATACAGAAGAAAATTGTGCTAAAGAAATATCGGACAACATCCGAACGCCTTCAGCTTATTTTGGTAGAATTTTACAAAAATATGCATTAATGGTACGTTAAAAGGACAACAAATTTTATTATATATTCATATACCCTTTTGCGATAGTAAATGTCATTACTGTTCTTTCAATTCTTATGTTGATAAATTTGATCAGATCAAGGCATATATGGATTCTTTATATGTCCAATTTGAACATGAACTTGAACGTTTTGGAGCAAGTGAAAAGTGTATCTCATCTGTCTTTATAGGAGGAGGAACACCTTCTACTGTTGAACCTGAACTTTATGAAAAACTTTTTACGCGCTTAAAACCTTTCTTACAAGATGATGTTGAGATAACAACCGAGGCTAATCCTAATTCTGCTTCAAGTACTTGGCTTACAGGAATGAAAAAACTTGGATGTACAAGAGTCAGTTTTGGTGTCCAATCTTTTAATGATACTAAGCTTAAGTTTTTAGGAAGAGAGCATTCTTCAGTTCAAGCCCTAAACGCTATACAAGCTGCACATGATATAGGTTTTAAGCACCTTTCACTAGACCTTATTTACGCAACAAAGATGGATACAAAAAAGATTTTAGAAGAAGATATCAAGACTGCTTTTACCCTACCTATAGACCATATTTCAGCCTACGCCTTAACCATTGAAGAGAACACTCTTTTTGCTTCTCATCCTGAGGTGGCAAAAGAAAAACTGGAACTGACTGAGTTTTTTATCAATTCCATAAAAGAAAAAGGTTTTGAGCATTATGAGATTTCTAACTTTGGAAAGTATCAATGCCAACATAATATTGGATATTGGAAATTAGATGATTATATGGGAGTAGGTTCAGGGGCAGTTGGTATGCTTAAGAATAAGCGTTTTTATCCTACAAAAGACATAGATGCTTATATAAAAAATCCCTTAGATATAGAGGTTGAAGACTTAAGTGAGGAAGATATAAAAATTGAAAAAATATTTTTAGGTTTACGCTCTAATGTTGGCATAGACCTAGATAACTTGTCATCTTTCGAAAAAAAGCAGGTTAAAGTGCTTATAGATGAGGCTAAAGTGACCCAAGTTGAAAATAGAATCTACAATAACGACTTTTTACTCAGTGATGAAATAGCCTTATTTATACAGTCTTAAGCGATCTTGCTTAAAACCGTAAGAACAGAGGCAACAAAAACTGCAACCGCAAAAACAAAAACACAAACTTTAACTTGAGAAACCATTAAATTCTTCCTTTTATTATTGATCTCATCATGACCCCTAGTATTTAAGAAATCACACATCCTTAACAAATACTAATGACAAGTAGCAAAGATTATTCCTATTTAGCGCCATTTAGCTTTAGTCAAGAACTTTTAAACTGCTTTTAGCTAAAATTACATTTTGTATAATAATATTTTTTAGGATGTGAACATGTTTGGAATGGGCTTTATGGAAATAATGATTATTGCTGTAATCGCCGTAATCTTTTTGGGGCCGGACAAACTCCCCGAGGCAATGATAAACATCGCAAAGTTTTTCAGGTCAATGAAATCTACCGTGGCAGATGCAAAAAACTCTCTTGAACAAGAAATGAGTATCTCCGAACTTAAACAAGAAGCTCTTTCGTATAAAGAAGACTTAATGTCTGCGAGTCATGAACTAAACCGCGTTACTTCTATGGCTAACTTAGATGACAACTTTGATGATGTTAAAGACACCATTACAAGCATAGATGACAAAGCTAAGGCCCCTTCTATGTACGCAGAAGCCAAACATGATTCTGAAGAAGTTCATGTTATGCCAGAGCAACCAATAGAAGAAAAACCTGTAACCTTTGAGAAAAAGAAGAAGAAAAAAACTTCAGAAGCTAAGGCTTCAAAAGATAAACCCAAGAAGAAAAAAATAAAAAAAGAAGAAAGTGAAGATAACTAATGTTTGATGATATCCGCCCTCACCTTGTAGAACTTAGAAAACGCCTTATGGTAATTGTTGGAACATTGATTGTTTTCTTTGCTGTATGTTTTTATTTTCATGAAATTCTGATGGCATGGGTAGATGCACCCTTGCGTTTAGTTTTATCTGCATATCCAGAAAGTAAGTTAATCAGTACACAAACAGGGGGAACCTTTTTTGTAGCTATTAAGGTTTCCTTTTTTGCAGCCTTGCTTTTTTCTATCCCTATTTTATTATGGCAAATTTGGCTTTTTGTAGCCCCTGGTCTTTACTCAAATGAAAAGAAAACCTTACTTCCATTTATCTTTGGTGGAACCACTATGTTTACCGTTGGCGTTATGTTTGCTTATTATATTGTTGTACCTTATGGTTTTGAGTTTCTAATCGCCTTTGGTTATTCCGCGAACTATACCGCCCTTATTAATATAGAAGATTACGTAGGCTTTTTCACCAAAATTATGTTTGGCTTTGGCCTGGCATTTGAACTTCCTGTATTTTCTTATTTCTTAGCCCTTTTAGGTCTAATAGATGACAGGATGATGAAGGATTTTTTCAAGTACGCAGTTATCATTATTTTTATTGTAGCTGCTCTTTTAACCCCACCTGATATTTTGACTCAGCTTCTTATGGCCGGTCCTCTTATTGTACTGTATGGCTTTTCTATTTTAATCGTGCGTGTTGTTAATCCTGCTTCTCCGGAAGAAGAAGAAGAAGATGATGAAGATGAAGATCAAGAAGAAACTTCAAAAGCCTAATGGATCCACTTAAAACTGAATCCTACGACTACCATCTTCCTGAAGATCTAATCGCTACGATTCCTGCCTCCCCAAGAGACTCTTGTAAACTTCTTGTTTATAATAGGGCAGACAAAAGTATCACCCACTCTGTCTTTTCCAAAATTGACTCCTTTTTACCCAAAAACTGTTCTATAGTTTGTAATGATACTAAGGTTATCAAGGCACGTATCTTTGGTAAAAAGCCAACAGGAGGAAAGGTAGAACTATTAATTAATAAGCCCCTTAACTCTACTGAGGTTTCGTGTTTAATACGAGGAAAGATTCACCTCGGCATAAAACTTAGTTTTGCAGAAAATCTCATTTCCACAGTCAAAGAACTTAAAGAAGATGGTTCACGTGTTGTTGTTTTTACACAAGATGAAAAGGTTTTGTGTTTTGAAGAACTGATATTAGTGCTTGATAAAATAGGTCATATTCCTCTTCCTCCTTATATAAACAGAGAAGACAATAAAGATGATGAATCTGAGTACCAGAGCGTCTTTTCACAAAACTCAGGGGCAGTAGCTGCGCCTACCGCTTCTCTTCATTTTACTCCTGAACTATTTGAGACTATTAAGGCTAATCATCAAACAGAATTCTTAACTCTTCATGTTGGGGCAGGAACATTTAAACCTGTCGAAGCAGATGTTATCACTGAACATCCTATGCATTCAGAATATTATAATATACCTGCATCTGCTCTTGATCTCATACATTCACAAAAACCAATCTTAGCCATTGGAACAACCGTAACTCGCACCATAGAGTTTTACGCACGTACACAAAAAAGCGAGGGAGAGGCTAACCTCTTTTTACATCCAAACAACCCCCCTTTACGTATTAATCACCTGCTTACTAACTTCCACCTTCCTAAGTCAACCTTATTGATGCTTGTCGCTTCATTTGTAGGATTAGAAGAGTCTCAACATATTTATGCACAGGCTATTGAAAATAAATATCGCTTTTTTTCTTATGGCGATGCAATGTTAATTTTATAAAAGTAGTCTAAACACGCGCTCGCACTTTAAAAAAATATTTATATTACAATAACTTTTCCATTTAAAATTTTTATCTTTCCTGAGAGTTCATATTCAAACAGTTTTTCACAATCAAAGGCTAAGGCTTCTTCATATGTGACAAAGCTTGAACAAAAGTGTAAAAAAGAGTCTCCTTCTTCTTGTACCTCACCAAAATTATCTGCAAATGCCTTTATATTTGTAATAAGTTCGGCCTTTCCTTCATCTAAAAGTTGCATGGTGGCTTCACTTTCTCCAAAACGGTGAGGTAGCACATAAATCTTTTTACCCATCTCTAAGGCAAATTCTACGCTTCTCATACTTCCACTGTTTAAATCAGCTTGGGCCACTACTAATACTTCCCCTAAGGCTACTACTAAGCGATTTCTATGGACAAAACTGTAGGCTCTAGCTTTCGTGCCATCTTCATATTCAGAAAGTAATAAGCCTTCTTCACAGATCTTTGCTAACAGTTTCTTATTGACCTTAGGATAAATGATATCTAAGCCATTAGCTAAGACCGCTATAGTATTAGGAAAAGCAGCTTCATGGACAACTGCGTCAATTCCCATCGCTCCCCCACTCACCACGCAAACGCCTCTTTTAGAAAGTTCAGAAGCTAAACGAGTACTTACTTGGCGAGAATAAGCATACGCTTTTCGAGAACCCACAATAGAAACTTTTCTAGCATTGAGCAAGGAAGGATGACCTTTATAAAAAAGTTTTTCAGGAAGAGTTTTTAAAGAAGAGAATTCAGAAGGCATATGGTTTAACACTTCTGAATGAGGCATTTAAATAACCTTATTAACCAAAACGAGTTGCACACTTCTAAGAGCTTTTTTTGAATTTTTCAAGGCTTGTAATGTTTCTTTTCTCGGATGACCTATGGCAATAGCTGAACCATGTTTTTTAGCCTTTTTAATGGCTTTAAGAATCTGCCCTTCTATGTAAGAAACATTAGCCTCATGATCAAGAAATAAGTCTCTTGCTATATAAGGTTTACCTAAAGATACCATAACCTCAGGCACCTTTGTCTGTGCCGTTGTACGGGAGTCTAAAAAACCTATGCCTTCTTTATTTAAGGCAACTATCAAGGCCTTAACTGCTCTTTTATCTGAGGTAAAACGACTTCCTGTATGATTATTTACATAATATGCTCGAGGAAATAAAGACTTTACTTCTTTTACACGCCTGCTTATAACTTCATTTGAGTCAGATACATGAAGCGTAATTGGCTCTTCTGCAGAAAAGGTCATTGCTTCAAGAGGTAAATGCACCATATATAAAGGCTCTCGTGAGGCAAGTATTGCTGAATTTGGATGGGCAGGACTAGGAGGTAAGAAAGACATTGTGATAGGTATACCAAGTGCTTTAATAGATTTAACATCATGCTCAAAAGAAACATCATCCATAATAATGGCTAATTTTGCCTTCTTAAAATTAGAATAAATAGCTTTTTTCCGCACCACCCGTTCGGGTCCTTTAGGAGGCCGACCTAGAATATTCGTATCAAAAGTTCTAGTTTCTTTAGTAAATTCACGCTTGGTATCTATTTGTGTCTTTGTTTGTTCTTTTGAAAGTACCCTTTGAAGTCTTTCAACAAGGTCATTTTTTGGCGCTGCTATACTCGATATTTTTGCTATAAGCTTTTTTTGTTTTAGATTGGATTTCTTTTGTTGTTCTAAGGCAGAAACTTCCCCATCCGCGTAACCTTTTTTATAAGAGTATATGCCCACTAACCCGAGGCTTAAGACAATTAAAGAAACAATAACAAGTTTAATACTTCCTGGAGACTTTAAAGATTTTTTTTTATTTTTTTTTATCATTTAAGTATGATTTCCATCTCCAAAACATCTATATTCTGATTTGATTGAGAACTAATATGAATGTCTTTTACCTTAGTATATTTTTTAATTACTTCCATTATTTCTTGCTTCATCTCTTCCATATAAGGAAGGGCATTAGAAGCACGTTCATGTGCAAGTACAAGTTTTAATCTATCTCTAGCAACGGATGCTGATGATTCTTTTTTAGCAAATATAGAAGAAAATAAACTCATGTAAATAACCTTTTGAAAAAGCCTTTTTTAACACTTAAGTCAAGGTAATCAACTTCTTCTCCAAGTATACGCTTAGCAATACGTCTATATGCCTCACCAGATTGTGCCTTAGGATCACGAATAATTGGTTCACCAATATTAGTTGATGAAATAACCTTATCACAATCAGGCACCACACCAATTAGAGGTAAGGCTAAGATATTTAAGACATCTTCAGTATTTAGCATATCTCCACGCTCAACAAGCTCAGGCTTAAGACGGTTAATAATAACATGCTTCTCAACTTCTTCACCATTTTGCGCTTTTTCACTTTTTGCGTCAATAATACCAATAACTCTGTCCGCGTCACGTACAGAAGACACATCAGGTGTAGAAATAATCAAAGCTCTATCCGCAAAGGCGACAGCATGTTCAAATCCACTTTCAATACCAGCAGGTGAATCAAGTAAGATAATATCAAACTCTTTTTTCAGGCTTTCAAGAAGATTTTTAACCTTTGCCTTATCTAAAATATTTTTATCATTCGTTTGTGAAGCTGGTAAAAAGTACAGGTTTTTACTGTGCTTATCATTAATAAGTGCCTGCGAAAGGTTACACTTACCTTCCATCACATCTACAACATTATAAACTATGCGGTTTTCAAGACCTAAAAGCATATCAAGATTACGAAGACCTATATCAAAGTCAATTGCAACAACTTTTTTACCTTCATCTGCCATACCAACTGCTAAGTTAGCTAGAGTAGTCGACTTACCAACCCCACCCTTACCCGATGTTACTGTAATTACAATACCCATAAAAATTCCTAAATTACTATTTTTCTAATTATACAAGAATAGCAATAACAGTTCCATAACAATAGCTTAATGAAATGATTTTCTTTAGATAAGTGACATAAACATACTAAAAGTATGCAGTTAATGCATGTTTAGTATTACTTTTAATATTTAAAATATTTCGTGGATTGGTAATTTAGATTAATATTCGTTTTGTATAAACTGAAAGCAGGATGAAGATTTTAGGATATCTCAGTTAAAGATATGCTTGGAGCATATCTTTAATGATTAAAATAACTAGTTAGACTAGTTTTTAGAAGTGTCTACGATTTTACCTTTAGCGATCCAAGGCATCATTTCACGAAGTTGATTACCAGTTTTAGTAATTAACTTTTCTTTGTCATTAGTACGCTCAGCGTTCATACGAGGGTAACCTGCTTGACCTTCAAGGATGAAGTCTTTTGCAAAACGACCATCTTGGATTTCTTTAAGGATATCTCTCATAGCTTGTCTAGATTGATCATTAATAACACGTTTACCAGAAACATAGTCACCATATTCAGCTGTATTAGAGATTGAATAACGCATATCAGCAATTCCACCTTGGAACATTAAGTCAACAATTAACTTAAGTTCGTGTAGACATTCGAAGTATGCTAGTTCTGGAGCGTAACCTGCTTCAACTAGAGTGTCGAAAGCTGCTTGAACTAAAGAAACTGTACCACCACAAAGAACTGCTTGCTCTCCGAAAAGATCTGTTTCAGTTTCGTCTTTGAAAGTAGTTTCAATAATAGCCGTACGACCACCACCAATTGCAGATGCATATGAAAGAGCTAATTCTTTCGTAGTACCTGAAGGGTTGTTACCAATAGCGATAAGATCGGGAATACCACCACCTGAAACAAACTCAGAACGAACTGTGTGACCTGGAGCTTTAGGAGCAATCATAGTAACATTGATTCCTGAAGCTGGATTAATACGTCCGTAGTGGATGTTAAAACCGTGACCAAAAGCGATAGTATCACCATCAGATAAGTTTGGAGCAATTTCAGCTTCATAAATCTCTTTTTGATTTTCATCTGGAAGAAGAATCATGATAACGCTTGCTGCTTTAGAAGCTTCAGCAACAGTCATAACCTTAAAGTTTTTAGCTTCAGCCTTAGCCCAGCTAGCTCCGCTTTTACGAAGACCAACGATAACCTCAACACCTGAATCTCTTAAGTTTTCAGCGTGTGCGTGTCCTTGAGAACCGAAACCAATCATTGCAACTGTTTTGCTTTTGATTAGGTCTAAATTACAGTCTTTATCATAATATACATTTAATGCCATAGAAAATGTCCTTTTATTGGGTTTAAGCCTTTTATAGACTTAAAATTTTAGTGTAAAAAAACTCAGTAAAACCAAGAATTTTCTTTTAATTTTCGGGATTATACTTTAATTTTTATCAATATATGCTGAAAATTTATTTTACGAGGACTCATCATATAAAAATCATAGTTTATGAGCTTCATCTTGTTTCTTATAATATTGTTTTATGTACCTTTGAAACTCTTCATGTGAAAGATTATTGTTTATTAAATACTGCATCACTTTTTCATCATGTTTTTGTCAAGCATCTTTAATAAGAGAAAGTTCTTTACTTCAATTCTAAGCCACTGTCGAACAATTAATGGGGCCCAAGAGATTTTGTGCTCTAGGCTCACCCTGAAGGCCAAAGCTTTTATTATCTGTTTTCTTTTACTAAAACAGTTGATTGAAAGACCCAAGTACCTTAACAATATTCATCAAAAAAAACCAAATTCTGAAGTATCAAAATCATTTGGAATATATATTTAAACATGTATATTCCTAGAATTTTCCTTTTTCTATCATACTAGCTATAGTTTTCAGTAAAGGCTAATACGAACTTACCTAAAATAGTATAGAATATAGTCTATACTATTTTATGCTCAAATCAATAGAAACAAATCACATAAGAAGGGTTCTCTTAAATGCATCACGTTTTAAAAGACAAAATCCAACAATTACCTTCCCTACCAGAATCAGCAATCCAGTTAGAAGCCATTTATCATGATCCAAATTCAAGTTTTGAGGATATGGTTAAGGTCTTAGAAATGGACCCTCTTTTAACTGCTGATATCTTAAAATCTGCCAATTCCCCTTTATATGGTTTTACACGGGAAATAAATTCCATAAATCAAGCCGTTGGTCTTTTTGGAATGGGAACTATTCGTGGCTTTGCTCTTGCTGTGATTGTTAAAAAAAGCTTTCCCTTAGACCTTTCACCTTATGACCTATCTAATGCCCAGTTTTCAAACCTATCAAAAATGCAACATGCCTTAGCTGTAACTTGGTACCTACATCAAAAACCTACCTTAATGGACATCCTATCTCCTGCCTCATTTTTAATAGAAATAGGTAAGGTAATGATTTCACAATACCTTTTAGAAAGAAATAAGGCAGAAGATTTTAAAAAGAAAATGCAAGAAGGTGAAGATATTAAAGAACTAGAAATGCACATGTGTGATAGCTATACAGCTGCTATATCTGCAGATATCTTCAACCATTGGAAATTTGATGAAAACCTTGTTAACCTTATACGTTGCGCTGATTCTCCTCAAGACTGCCTTGATGAATCTATTTGCGAGGCAGCAAAGGTCTTACATGTTATCCGAGTTTCTACAGGTCTAGATGGCGTTTTTACAGATGAAAGCCTAGCTAGTGCAAAAGAACTTATTGCAAAATATGAACTTGATTTACCAAGCTTTGAAGCTGCCCTAGAAATAATGTCTGCGTGAAAATATTTTTAATTAAACTTACACATGGAGTTATAGAACAAGATTTACCGTCTAAAGAGAGAGAACTTCTTCAAGAATTAAACAACATGGGTTTTTTAAACCTTGAAGATAAAAAATATACCCTAAACTCAAAATATAGAGCCGGTCTTATCGATTTAACCCAAACGGGTGATGCTTATTTAAAGGTTATTGGTACATCCATGAAAGATCTTTTCATAGAGGCCAAAAATTTAAAAGGTGCGGATAAAGACGACTTAGTCATTGCACAAAGACTTATAGGAAAACGTGGTAAACCCGCCGCAGTTGTTGCTCATGTTGTAGGAAAGGCGGAACACTTTGGTGTGGCCGTTGTTTCAATGTTTAATGAGAAAAAAACATTAATGGATTTAAAGACAAATACACCTGTTGCCATTAGACTAGATGATGACGCTTTAGATAAGTACCTAAAAGATGATGTTTTTCAAATCGATTATCAAAAAGGTCTTATTAATAAACATCTTGGGTCCTTAAGCAATCCTCATATTGATGAGGATATAGCTCTGGCTCTTTTTAACCGTCATAAAGAGTTTGAACCTGATATATTGGCTCAGGCAAAAGACTTTGGAGTATCTGTAGATGCATCCCAGTACCCAAATAGAAAAGATTTAAGACATCTTCCTTTTTGTACTATTGATCCTGTAACAGCAAAAGATTTTGATGATGCGATTTATTTTGATGAGAAAGAGCATGCACTTTATGTGGCTATAGCCGATGTGTCTTCTTATGTTGAGCCCTTTGGTGCTATTGATACTGAAGCTATGTATAGAGGTTTTACCGTATATTTCCCCAATAAATCTGTGCCGATGCTACCACGTGAGCTTAGTGAAAATCTGTGTTCTCTTAGACCTAATGAAGACCGCCTTGCCTTTACCTTTAAAATCTTTATAGACCCCACTTCATTAGAAGTTACTAAAACAGAACTTTATGAAACCCTTATCCATTCTCGCCGCCGTTATACATACGCGGAGGTTGACGCATTTTTTGAAGGAAAGCTTCAAGCAAAAGATGAGCATGATAAGGTCACTATGGCTTATTTACCGGCACTTAAAATTATGACAGAGGGCTTAAAAAGACAAAGAATGACAAAAGGTTATGACTTTCGTTCACGTGAATTTGATATACACTTAAATGAAGAAGGTCTAATACAAAGTGTAGATTCTGAAGATGAAACCCCTTCTCATGGTCTTATAGAAGATTGTATGTTACTTGCTAACAAGGCAGGTGCTGAAATGTTTGAAAGAGGTGTTTATAGGATCCACGAGTCCCCAAGTCCACTTAAACTTCAGTCCTTATACGGACAACTTTCTGCCATTGGCATAGATGTTGAGATAAAAGGTTCAATCCGTCAAACTATTTCAGATATTCAAACAAAAGCAGAAGAGTTAAATATACGTGAAGAAGTTGATACACTTATTATTCAGTCTCAAATGCAAGCACGTTATGCCCCTGATAATCAAGGCCATTTTGGTTTAGGATTTGATAAATATACCCACTTCACTTCTCCTATTAGAAGATATTCAGACTTAATGGTGCATAGACTTTTAAAGTCTATACTTGCTAAAGATGATGAACAAGGTGCTTACCTAATGCGAAATATTGACGCTCTTTGTGAGCAAATATCTATACTTGAGAGAGAAGCAGATTATACGGCTAAAGACCTTGAAAACCGAAAATATGCAAGATGGGCGAGTGAGAGAATTGGTAGTATTGTGAAGGCAAGAATTATATCTCTTGAGCCAGCCCCTGTTGCTATACTCTTTGATGAGATTATTGGTGCTAGAATCTTTTTAAAAGGAGATGAGGGACTTCAACTTTTTGGAAATGTTGAGATTGAACTTATTGAAGCAAGCATTTCTTCAACAAAGGTACATGGTCGTTTTATTAAACATATAGACAGCCTAGAAGACGATATATTAAAGATACACATTCCATGATAAAAAAACAAGATTTTGATAGACTTTTACAACAAGGTAAGATTCCTAGAGCTATGATGTTCTTTGGTGAATCAGACTTTATGATTGACTACCACGCAAAAAAGTTATGTGATATATGGGCCGCACAAGATGATGTTTTTGCACTGTATCATCAAGAATATAACTTTAATGATGCTAAGGCGCATATTTCTCAAGGTTCACTCTTTGGTGGAACTAATGTCTTACTTATTAAAAATGACAAAAAAGTTCCAAAAAAAGAACTTGATGAGCTTATAAAATATGTTCAAAAAAGCCCGAGTAACTTTTTAATTTATTGTTATTATGGAGCAGATTACAAAACCTCTAACAAGGCATTTACACCAAAAACAGGCGGCGATAGCATACGCTTTTTCAACCCCTATTTTAATGAAGCAAAAAGTATTATTAGAAATGAGGCGAAAACACTTAATCTTCAAATCAATGAAGACGCTATAACCCACTTACTTTTATCACAAAATTCAAACTTATCTCTGGCGTGTAATGAACTAGAAAAGTTAGCCATATTAAATGCACCCATACATGCCAAAGAAATAAACGAACATGTTTTTCCTCTAGCAGAGGTAAAACTAGATGAGATGATATTAGCCATTTTAATGAAAAAAGATTTTAGAGATAACCTACATAGGCTTTTAGAAACCGGTGAAAATGAGGTTCAAATTATCACAGCCCTTTCAAATTTTATCACCCAACTCTTTTTATTTCACACTTATATCAAAATAAATGGGGCAATACATTCAGCTGCCATTTTAGGATATAAACTTCCTGCCTTTATAGAAAAAGAAAGAGCTGATTTATCTATACGTTTTAAGTTATCTACATATGAAAGACTCTTAGACCATCTATTAGAAACAGAACTCCTTTTAAAAAGTGCAGGAACTAAAGACAATAATGCCATCTTACTTTCAGCACTTCCTTCCTAGAAAACCATACCTTTTACTCTTTCTTACTTGAAAATACAAAGTATCTTTTAAGTCCCCCTTGGATATAATTCGCGCGTTCCTTGCTCTTTGTATTTCAATGGACGCCCTTATATCGTTACGATAGGCCCTATTATGAGATGCATACTAGATAATTTCAATGAAATTATCTTAATCCAGAAGGCGCTATAAATCCAAAAGGAGATCTCTATGAGACATTACGAAAACCTCGTGATCCTAAAGCCAACACTAACTGCAGAAGAAATGCAAGCAGCTGTTGCACAAATCGAAGAAAACATCACTAAAGATGGTGGTGAAATTGTTGCTCGTGACGTTAAAGGTATGAAACGTTTAGCTTACGAAATCAACAAAAATGCACGTGGTTACTTCCACATTATGTATTTCAAAGTTGCACCTACTGCAATCGCTGAAATCGAACGTCTTTACCGTATTAACGAAGATGTACTTCGTTTCGTTACTGTTAAATATGACAGCAAACGTGAAGTTAAAGCGTGGGATGAATTAGTTATCAAAACTGAAAAAGCAACAGAAGCTAGAGCAGCAGCAGCAGCTAGAGCAGCAGCTCCTAAAGAAGTAGCGGCTCCAGTTAAAACTGAAACTCCAGCAACAGAAGCTCCAGCAGCAACTGAAACTCCAGCGACAGACGCGTAAGTTTAAAGGAAAACCATGTTTAATAAAGTAGTACTGGTAGGAAATCTTACTCGCGATATCGAATTACGTTATGCACAAAGCGGAAGCGCTATTGCTAACACAGCTATCGCAACAAGTAGAAAGTTCACGCAAAATGGCGAACGTAAGGAAGAAGTATGTTTTATGGACATTACTTTTTTTGGCCGTTCTGCAGAAGTAGCAAACCAGTACCTTAGACGTGGTAGTAAGATTCTTGTAGAAGGTAGAATCAAATTTGATCAGTGGGTTTCTCAAGATGGAAGCAAACGTTCAAAGCATTCTATAATTGTTGAAACAATGCAAATGTTAGACTCTAAGGCAGACGCACAAGCACAAGGTGCTGGTGATTCTGCTTATAGTGCACCTCAAGGTGGTAGTTATGAAGCTCCAGCGCAACAAGCGCCTGCTCAAAATAACTATAATAATAATGCGTCTCAACAAGCTCCTCAAC
>DTVI01000515.1:0-359 GCA_012963655.1 Sulfurimonas sp. | reverse complement strand
GAGGTTATAAATACAAACTCCTGATAAAAAGAACAAAATAGCTACAATAATAATGCATCATCTCAGCAAGCTCCTCAACAACAATATGCTCAGCCGCAACAACAGCAGCAGTCATACGGTTCAGGACAGAATAACTCTTATGGTAACCAGCAAAAAGCTCCGGCTCAGCAAAATTACCAAAAACAAGAGATGCCTTCAGCGGAAGCAATCCCGGAAATTGACATCGACGAAGATGAAATTCCCTTTTAGACTTAAATACATAAAGTGAAGGTAAATCCTTCCTTTTTATAAAAATAAAATTAAGGACCATAACATGGCTGAAAGAAGAAAATATAAAAAACGTTATTGTAAATACTGTC
>DTVI01000514.1:13661-14088 GCA_012963655.1 Sulfurimonas sp. | reverse complement strand
ATTAAGTTCAAGAAGGGTAGGCATCAGTGTTTCAGGAACATAACGTCCACCAAAGATTCCAAAATGACCATTTTCATCAGGGTCAAACTGACTTTTTGAAGGGATATACACTAGGCTTCTCCTAATACAGAATATACAGGGGTAAACTTAGAAAGTTTCTCGCTTCCACCTAAGAAAGCTAGATCCATAATAAAACATGACTCAACACATTTTCCACCTGACTTCTCTATAAGGTTAGCGGCTGCGTAAGCTGTTCCACCTGTTGCGATTAGGTCATCTATAAGTAAGACACGGGCATCTTTTACATCTCTAAAAGCATCAATATGAATTTCAACTTCATCTACTCCGTATTCAAGAGCATATTTCTCAGAGATAGTTGTATAAGGAAGCTTCCCTTTTTTACGAATAGGAACAAAGCCTATACCTA
>DTVI01000514.1:8757-13647 GCA_012963655.1 Sulfurimonas sp. | reverse complement strand
CAAGAGCGGCACCAAAGATAAAACCACGTGCATCTATACCTGCGATAAAGTCTAGGTTCATTTCTTTATATCTATCACGTAAATGATCCATCAAAAGACCAAAGGCCTCCGCATCATTTAAGATAGTTGATATGTCTTTAAAAACTATTCCTGCTTTTGGGAAGTCAGGTATTTCACGTATGGCGTCAACAATAATTTTTTTATTTTCTGGTTTTAACATGTTATCTCTTTATAGTGTGGTTTATAATAAGGCATCAATACGACCTTCTAGATCGTGGAT
This sequence comes from Sulfurimonas sp., assembly GCA_012963655.1. Lineage (GTDB taxonomy): Bacteria > Campylobacterota > Campylobacteria > Campylobacterales > Sulfurimonadaceae. Next base: position 13,367 of record DTVI01000514.1, on the reverse strand, counting down.
CTTTGTCTTAAGCTTATCTGTTTCTTGACGGTGATGAGAATTTCTTTGTTTTAAGACCTTCAGTTCATTTCTTAGCTTGTTGAGTTCTTCTGTTAAGATATCTACATTTCCTAAAGAGCGTTGAAGTTGAATTTGATATTTTCGTATCAAAATTTCTGCTTCTTTTAGGGTTAGCTTCATCAGCTCATTACTTTTTTGTTCTTTATAAGTGATGTTTTTAAAATAAAACATTTTTACAAATAAGAAAACACCCGCTAAGGTAACAGCACTTAATAATGACCATTCAAAAAACATATATTTCCTTTTTTGTATTTATCTCTTACTCAAGATTAGGTGTTAGCCCTTAATAGCTTCAATCTTTGCTACACGGCCAGCGTGTCGTCCACCTTCAAACTCTGAGTCTATCCAAGCATCGATAATAGATTCAGCTACACCAATACCAACAATACGCTCACCAAAACATAAAACATTAGCATCATTATGCGCACGTCCCATTTTGGCAGTATAAGCATCATGACATAGAGCAGCTCTTATTCCATGATGGCGGTTAGCTGACATAGATATACCAATGCCTGAACCACAGATTAAAACGCCCATGCTTCCTTCATCTGCTAAGACTTTTTCACATACCTTTACTGCGTAGTCAGGATAGTCAACGCGGTCTTTTGTGTATGGTCCCATGTCTTCAACTTCAAAACCTTTTGACTTAAGGTATTCACAGGTATGGTTTTTAAGATCAATGCCTGCATGGTCTGTTCCTACATAATATTTCATTTGTATCCTTTATTTCATTTTTATAATAATAAATGACTGATAAGCCAGTTTAAAGGCTCGAAAATCAAGATTTTTTGCAAGGGTCCAATCATAAAGATTGCCAAAACGATAAACATACCGTAAGGGGCAAGTTTGATATACATTTTTCCTATTTTATTTAATTTTAACTGAAAACACAAATAAGTTAAAAACTGTGCGCCATCAAAGGCTGGTATAGGCAGTAAATTGAAAACTGCCAATAAGAGATTGATGATTAAAGACATACCTAGAAAGTATAAAAACGGGTCCCTTGAGATTAACTCATTAATTATATAATGAACTGCGCTTAAGGTTGATACACCTGAGTTTTGTGCGAGAACCTGGTTTAAAATCTCTATAGGAAAATAATTAACAAATAATACAGAAGCTATCAGTGCTAAAACAAGATTGTAAAAGATACCCGCTAAGGAAACGGCCATTGCAGCCTTATAACCGCCTCTTTCTATAACTGTTTTTATATTTATAGGAACAGGCTTTGCCCATCCAAAAATAAAGCCTGCATTTGTAAAATATAATATAGCAGGAACAACAATAGTTCCAATAGGATCTATATGCATAAGAGGATTTATTTTTAATCTTCCCTCATCTTTAGCCGTGGTGTCACCATATTTATAAGCAATAAGGCCATGCATAATTTCATGTCCTACAATAGCAATAATTAGTACAACTACCGTAATAGCAATCTTAATTATTTCAGCATTTTCCAATTAGAAGATTCCCATGTCTTTTTTCATATCTTCTGCAAGTGCCCGTTTGATAAAGTCTTCACCTTCAAGGTCAGTAGGTGTTTTACCCATTCTGTCCCAACGAATCTCATAATTATCATTAATAGAAAAATAAATAAACCAAGGTGTACCCTCAATAAGACCATAAGGAACGGTTCCCCAAAATCTACTATCATTAGAATGATCTCTGTTGTCACCCATCATAAAATATTCATTTTCAGGTACTTGAACAGGTTCTAAATAGAAAATAGGGATATGGGTATTTCCATTATTAACAACTGCTTGGTCATGATGAATACCTGGATGTTCTTTTTGATAAGGGTTTTTAACAAAAAGCATATCCATAGTTTCAATGATTTGTTCTTTATTATAATGCTCTTTAATGTAAGCATCACCCTCATTCATATGGATATATAGGTCTTTATCATTTAAAAATAAAATGTCACCTGGTAGACCAACACAACGCTTAACGAAATGTATACTAGGGTTTTGTGGGAATCTAAAGATAACAATGTCTCCACGCTCAGGCGTGTCTCCATTAATAATATGACCATCTGTTCCTGGCACTAGAGGAATCTCAAAGAAAGGAAGGTGAGGGGTTGAAATACCATATGCAAATTTCTTTGCAAAAAGGTGATCTCCAATAAGAAGTGAAGACTTCATTGAACCACTAGGAATTCTAAAAGCCTGTGCTACAAAGAAGATAACAAGTAAGACAATGATAACTGTACCTGTCCAAGAGTTTGAAAATTTATAAGCCTTAAAGGCGAAGTTTTTTACTTTTTTCTTCATTATATTTTATATTCCTAGTTTATGATTTACGTAATTTTGCTGATTGTAAAGTGTTTTTAAGTAGCATGGCAATAGTCATGGGACCAACACCACCTGGTACTGGAGTTATGTAAGATGCCTTTTTAGAAACATTTTCAAAGTCAACATCACCTACTAATTTACCATTTTCTGCGCGGTTAATTCCAATATCAATGATAATTGCACCTTCTTTAACCATATCTTCTTTAATAAGATTGATAACGCCCACACCTACAAGTAAGATGTCTGCTTCAAGTGTACGCTTCTTAAGGTCTTTAGTGTAAATATGACAAATATCAACAGTTGCATTAGCATTTAAAAGTAAGCTAGCCATAGGCTTTCCAACAATATTTGATGCACCAACAACACAGGCATTCATACCTTGCACATCAATCTTATATTCTTCTAATAACCTCATAACACCAAGAGGAGTACAAGGAACAAAGCCTTCTAAACCTGTTGTTAATCGACCTACATTATATGGATGAAAACCATCTACATCTTTATGTGGCGCTACAAGTTCTAAAAGACGGTTTGTATTGATTTGTTCAGGTAAAGGAAGTTGAATTAAAATACCATCTATATTAGGGTTTTCATTCATCATTTCTATAGTTTTTTCTATGGCTTCTTGAGAAATATCTTTAGGCATTTCATGTGTCACGGAATAAAATCCAACTGCGTCACAAGCCTTTTTCTTCATGCCTACATAAGCTGCACTAGCAGGATCATGACCCACAAGCACTACTGCTAAACCTGGGACATTACCAGTACTATCTCTAAGTGCCTTTACGTCGATGCTGATTTCATCTTTAATTTTTGATGAAAGTGCTGAACCGTCAAGAATTTGCATCTAAACCTCTTGTTTAGGGTAAAAAAGTTTTACCCTTTAGAATATTTTTGATATTATATCCTTTTACACTAAAAGGGTGCTTTGAATGCGAATTTTACTTTTATTTTTACTTGTGCTTGTGTCTTTATCTGCTGAAGAAAAAGATTCTTTTATAACGGAAGCAGAATATGCTCAGCATCTTTATGAAAACCCTCGGGGCATTGGTTGCAACAAGTGTCATGGCAAAAAAGGGGAGGGCATGGTGATTTCTAAGTATAAGCATAAGGGAGAAAATCGAGTCCTTGAAACGAAAGAAATTAATACTTTAAATTATGAGGATTTTACTTACGCCTTAAAAAATAAAAAAAGCATAATGCCAAAATATTTTCTTACAAGCAAAGAAATTAATGCCTTATATAGTTACCTACATAAGACTAAAGAAAGTAAATAGCTTTTATATATTAGTGAATATAACTAGGAGTTTAGATGTTTGTTACTCAATTAGATAATTTAGAGAAGATGGTAAAAGAAAAAGATCTAAAAGGCTTAGACTCTTTACTTTGTGCCAATACCCGTATTCAAAATAAAAAACAAAGTTTCAAATCTGCTTTAATGATATCAGGACATAAACTTAAGCATCTTATGAAGATGCAAACAACTTCAAGTGATTGTATTATGCTTAATCTTGAAGATGGGGTGTCTGCTCAAGAAAAACCAACTGCCCTTAGGGTTATTGCATATTTTTTGTCTAAGGTTCAGCAAAGTCCTAAAAAAATTGTTGTCAGAGTTAATGCCTTAGATGATGGAGGTTTAGAAGAAATAGCTTTCTTAAATAAATATAAACCTGACGCTATACGTATTCCTAAGGTTAGAAATATTGAAGATGTTAAAAAGGCTATTAAGGCCCTTGATGAAAGTATTGAACTTCATATAAGTATAGAAACGGCTGAGGCCTTTAGCAACTTAAAAAACCTACAATATGAGAACAAGGTTAAGGCCGTTTATCTAGGTGTCTTAGACTTACTTGCAGACCTTGGCTTAAGCCAAGAAATATTAATACCTGAAAATCCTACTATTCATCATATCTTAGCTGAGTTTTTAATCAATGCTAAACTTATAGGTGCACATCCTGTTTCTTTTGTTTATCAAGATTATCAAAATATGGCAGAGTTCCATAAATGGTTAGCCTTAGAAAAAATGATGGGATTTACTTCTAAGGGCTGTATTTCACCTTCTCAAGTAGAAGAAGTCATGGAATGTTTCGAGGTTAAAGACACAGAAATTCAAAAAGCTAAATATATAATAGAACTTTTTGAAAAGATGAGAGAAGAGGGTGTAACTGGCTTTGCAGATGAAAAGTACGGCTTTATAGATGAACCCATTTATAAAGGCGCTTTAAAGATTATACATAAGCATTAGCTTATTTACCTACT
>DTVI01000514.1:0-8657 GCA_012963655.1 Sulfurimonas sp. | reverse complement strand
TTACTTCTTTTTGAATACTAAGACGTGCATTTTCAACATTAGCTTCTGCCCTCATAATTAAAATCTTAACTTCTTGTGTTTGTGCTGATGTAGTTGAACCTAAATATAAGTTCCATTCTAGAGAATAATGCTAATAATATTCACAAAGTTCTCATGAAAAATAAATAAATAATCTTCATATAGGTTTCAGGTTTTTTATTTAAAAGTTTAAGGGTATAATCAATCTCATGAAGATAGAGACAAAGTTATTGTGTTGTCGGGCTTGTGGTTTGATGATGCAAAACAATATACCTGACTTTACTGTTAAATGCCCGCGTTGCTTGGTAGTTGTGTCTAAAAAACACCATAAACTTTATTATGAATTAATTTTAGCTATAGCTGCCTTTTTATGTTATTTTCCAGCTATGTATTTGCCCATACTTAGTTTTCAACTCGGGTCTCAAGTTCAAGAAGGCAATATGCTCTTTGCTCTAAAATATTTTTTTAATGGTGGATATGAAATTTTAGGTGTTATTGTCTTTTTTACAACTATTTTTACTCCCTTACTATATATTATTGCGGCTATATTTATGTATGGGGCCTTATACGAAAATAGAAAGCCTGTTTTGATGAAGTTGTATTTCAAAGTCTTACATGACTTAAGAGAATGGGTTATGCTTGATATATATGTTGTGTCTGTCTTAGTTTCAATAATCAAACTTGAAGAAATGGCTGATGTTATTTATGGCCCTGGCATTATTATGCTTACTGTTTTAGCAGCATTAAACTTTTTATTAGTTAATGCCTTTAGCCCTAAACACATATGGGATACTTATCATAATGCAAAATGATATCTCAGAAGGAAAGGTCTTATGTCTAAATTGTCGAAATCTATCTAATATAGGTATAAAGCAATGTCCTATATGTGATGAGAAACTGCATCAAAGAAAAGATGACTCATTTAATAAAACATTTTTTTTGACCTTAGCGGCACTTGTGTTTTATATACCTTCAAACTATTTTTCAATGATGAAAACTGTTTCTCTTACAACTTATGGAGATACTACTATTATTGAGGGTATTTTCTATTTTTTAAAACACGGGGACTACTTTGTTGGAACGGTTATCTTTATGGCCAGTGTTTTCGTTCCCATCCTTAAGTTATTTGTTTTAATGTTTTTATTATATTCTGTTAAAACAAAATCCACATGGAGACGTATAGATAAAAACAAGCTGTTTAGTATGATAAGTATCATTGGAAGATGGTCTATGCTTGATATATTTGTTATGGGTCTTATGATCTCTTTAGTTCATTTTGAAGGCTTAGTAGTGATAAGCTTAGGTTGGGCCTCTTTGTCTTTTGCTATAATGGTTATCTTAACCATGATGGCGACAGAAAGCTTTGATACTAGGTTGCTTTGGGATGAAACAGATGAATAAAGTATATATTAAATAGGAAAGAATTATATGGAAAATGAAAATATAAAAGAGTATCCTGAGGGGATAACCCAAACAAAACGGGGGTTTTCTCTTGTCTGGATAGTACCTATTGTTGCGGTACTTATTACGGTGGGTATGATATATGAAAGTTATCTTAAAAAGGGCACACGTATTTATATAACCATAGAAAACGGTGCAGGTATAATAGCAGGAAAAACACCTTTAATGTATAAGGGTATTCAAATTGGTTCTGTTGAAAAAGTAGGTATGAAGGAAGATGATGTTTCAAAATTACAGATTACTGTTGTTGTAGATAAGGCCTCATCTGAATCTGTTACAAGAAAGGGAAATAAATTTTGGATGGTAAAACCAAAAATCTCTATTACAGAAATTACAGGTCTAGATACGCTTATTAAGGGTGCTTATATTGCGGTAATGCCAGCAACAACAACAAAAAAAGCCTTAGTTGCTTTGCCTTATGAGAAAAGCTTTATTGCCTTAAACACACCTCCTATAGACATTTTTAAACCAGGCCTAGTACTTACAATTAAGACAATAAATAAGGGTGACATTTCTATTGGTGCACCTGTTTTATATAATAAGCAAGCCATTGGAGAGATAGAAGACAAGCAATTATCTAAAGATAGACTAAGCATTAACTTGTCTGTACGAATTGAAAATAAATATATTGACTTAATACATGATAAATCATTATTTTATAAGGCAGACGCGATTGAAGTTAAGGCAGGACTGACAAATGTAAAGGTAAATATGGGCTCTTTTGCTTCTTTTATTGCAGGTGGCGTCTGCGTTTTCAATCCAAAAGAAGCCTTTATCTCCCCTTTAAGTAAGGATCATGACGTTTTTCCACTTTATGATAGTTTTGATGAAATTATGCTTGACTCAGATGAAATAGTTTTAAGTATGAAAGACAGATATACATTCTCTCCTGATATAACAAAGCTTTTTTATAAGGGCGTTGAAGCTGGTTTAGTTAAGGGTTTAAAATACGACCGAAATACAAATGAAACAAAAATTCAAATTCAAATTCATAAAAACTTTAGAGCTTATGCAAATACAAAAGCGTATTTTTGGGTGGTTAGACCTCGTTTAGACTTTGATAAGATAGAAGGTCTTGACGCAATTGTACGGGGAAATTATATAAATTTCACTAGTAAGGACCTGAACGCAGAAAAAAAATCTAAATTTATATTACATGATAAAAAGCCAAAAAAAGATGGACTTACTATAAGGTTAATTGCACAAGATATACAAAGCCTAAAAGAAGGGGCAGGTGTCTTTTATCATAATATTGAAATTGGTATTATTGACTCATACACACTTAATAAAGACAAAATAAGTTTTACGGTAAGTATAATTATTGAGCCAAAATATGCAAAGCTGTTAAATGCTTCGTCTTCTTTTTATCATAATAGCGGCATTTCTTTTGAGGCCTCTTTAAGTAAGGTAGCCATTAGAACAGGTAGTTTAGAAACTATTTTAAGAGGTGGTATAGCCGTAGAAACATCTAGTTTTAAAGTTTCTAAAAAACTCAAAAAGTCTTACACCTTACATCAAGATTATGAAACACTGATACGAGAAAAGTATTTAGCTGAAAATGGAATTTATCTTACTCTTATAGCTAAGGGATCAGGTTCTTTAAAAAAAGGATCTCCCTTATTGTATAAGCAGATAAAAGTAGGGAAGGTACTTTCTAGTAAATGGGATACTAAGACACAGCAACTTTATCTAAAGGCCTTTATTTTTGAAGAATATGCTTCTGAAGTACATTCAAATACCCTATTTTACAATGCAAGTGGCTTACGTGTAAAAATTGGTTTAAATGGTTTAGAAATTGACACAGAATCTATAGAAACAATTATTTCAGGTGGCATATCTTTTTTTACACCATCTACGACTAACTTAAAAGCCCTTACAAAAGATAATATGTTTACTTTATATGAAACAAAAGATGAGGCTATTAATACATACTTCAATATTTCTATTTTGGCTGAAGACTCTTATGGCTTAAAAGTTGGAAGTCCTTTAAAATATAAAAATGTGTCTATAGGTCAAATTGAGTCAATACAATTAAAAGATAAAAATGTTTTAATCGATATTCAGATGGATTCTAAATATAAGAGTTTTGTTAAAAAAGATACAATTTTTTGGCTTGAAGGCTTCGAGTTAAGTCTTTCAGGTGTTAAAAATCCTTCAGCTGCATTAACAGGTCCTTTTGTAACCTTAATGCCAGGACATTCTAAAATTGAGCTTAGAGACTTCCATCTTAGTAAGACAAAGCCTTTACCTCATTTTCATGAAAGAGGGCTTCGTATAGTGCTTCAAAGTGCAAGACTTGGCGGTGTTAAGGAAAATACACCTGTCTATTTTCGTCAAGTTAAAATTGGTTCCGTTATTAATTATAATTTAAAAGAAGATGCAACAGGACTAAATATAGAAGTTTTTATTAAACCTTGTTATGCTCACTTAGTGCGTAAGAATTCATACTTTTATAATGCAAGTGGTATAGGCATGGAAGTTAGTTTATTTGGGGCAAAGGTTAAAACAGAAACGATAGAAAGCATTATAAGTGGAGGTATAGGTATTTTAACTCCGGATGATTATAGGGATATGGCCGAAGACAAAGATGCCTTTATCCTTAATGAAACCTTTGATCAAGACGCACTTGAATGGACACCAAAGCTACATGCTTCTAAAAGACCCTAGTTTCTTTTCTTGCTATTTTTAGAACAAAGAATCTAATCCCAAGTAGACCTAATCAAGAGTAGGTCTTAAAGAAGAGGCTTAATGCCTTTTTCCATCTAAGTAATATCCAACCTTATATCTTATTAATGTTTTTTGCTTTGCAAGAGGGTATCTGTGATAAGAATATTCTATCGTTTGTAAAGAAGTATCATCTAAAATCTCAGCATCTGAGGCAGAAACTAGCTTTAGACCCTCTATATCTCCATTAGGTAAGAGGTAAAACTCAATAACATTATTTGTGTTAATATTTAGGTTGCGTGGTATATTTACAGGGGCTAAGCGATTGAGTTGCTCTTGAGTGATACGTCGCATCACTTCTTGATTATCAATAATATATTTCTTTTCACCCTCAGACAATTGGCCAAAGGTCTCACCATAAGCTTCTTTAAAATCTTGTCCTATTTGTGTCCCTGCTTGGTGTCTAGGTGGGCTCTTTTGTTTTTTAGTCTTGTCTTTTTTAGATAAGCTTGCGTATAGGCCTGTCTTATTTTTTACAGGCTTTGTTGCATTAAGGTCATTTTTGACAATAACTTTTTTTGTATTTATAATAGGCTTTTGGACCCGTTTCTTTTGTTTAGTAGGTTTTTGTTTTAGAACTTTCTTTACAGGTTTAGCCTTCTTCTTAATTGGCTTTGCAATGTTTTTCGGTTTTTTAAGTTGTTTTCCCTTAGGCATAGAAGGGAGCTTTTCAACAGGCTTAATCTTGTTTTTAACAGCAGCAGAATTTTTAGATGTTTTAGTTTTTATATCTTTAAGTGCAACCTTAATACGATGCTCTTGAGGTTTTGCTACAGTCTCAGGCTTGAATTGCATAAAGAATTTAAACAGAAGTATAAGGAGTATGTGAAACATAATTGCTATTAATAAGGCTGCTATACTTCTACTCATCCACCATCTTTAAACATTCTAAAGAAAAAATGTTAATTTATATTTTATGCATTATAGCTTCTTAGAATAAATTGCATTTAAAACTCTTTAGATATACTTCTAAACATTTACAATACCCACTATTAGGAACAATATGAACACGCAATCAAGTAAAGAAGCTTTTAGCCAAGCACAAGAACTTATTCCAGGAGGTGTTAACTCACCTGTACGTGCATTTTCAAGTGTTGGCGGAACTCCAATTTTTATAGCTAAGGGTGAGGGTGGCCATTTACTTGACATAGATGGAAACAAATATATTGATTATGTGCAATCATGGGGACCACTTATCTTTGGTCATGCTGATGAGAGCATCGAAAATGCCGTTATTGAAGCGGTGAAAAACGGACTTAGTTTTGGTGCACCTACCTTAGCTGAAACACAGCTGGCAAAACTCGTGATTGATTTAATCCCTTCAATGGAAAAAATTCGTTTTGTAAGTTCAGGTACGGAAGCGGTTATGTCTGCTATTCGTCTTGCACGTGGCTTTACGGGTAGGGATGATATTATTAAGTTTAAAGGTTGTTATCATGGACATTCAGATTCATTATTAGTACAAGCTGGCTCAGGTATGATCACTTTTGGTACACCTAGTTCACCTGGCGTTCCTGCTGACTTTACTAAGCATACACTTCTTGCTAAGTATAATGATATACAAAGTGTCAAAAAATGTTTTGAAGACTCAAATGACATTGCTTGTATTATTATTGAGCCAATTGCGGGAAATATGGGACTTGTTCCTGCTGATAAAGACTTTTTAGCTGAGCTCAGAAAGCTTTGTGATGAAAATGGAACCCTTCTTATTTTTGATGAAGTAATGAGTGGTTTTAGAGCAACACTTCGTGGGGCTGAAGATATTACAGGTACCAAGCCTGATCTTATAACTATGGGTAAGGTTATTGGTGGGGGAATGCCTGTGGGTGCCTTTGGTGGTAAAAAAGAGATTATGGCTCAACTTTCACCTGAGGGACCTGTTTATCAAGCAGGAACACTCAGTGGAAACCCTGTAGCAATGGCAGCAGGTCTTGCGGCTATAACTAAGTTAAAAAATAAGTCTATTTTATATGGTATCTTAGAAAACCGTGCTATCCGTCTTTTAGAAGGCTTAAGCGAAGCTGCCACTGAAAATGGCTTTAGCTTACAAACAGATGTTAGAGGTTCTATGTTTGGCTTCTTTTTTAATGATAAGCCTGTTAAGAACTTTGAAGATGCATGTAATTCAGATGCTGCACGTTTTGCGGCCTTTCATAAAGGAATGTTAGAAGAAGGTGTTTATTTTGCTTGTTCTTTATATGAGACAGGTTTTATTTCTACTGCTACAACAGATGAAATGATTGAAGAAACTATAACAGCAGCTAAGAAAGTGATGGCAAAAATATAATGGCAGAAATAGAAAATAAATCACCTCGAATAAAACCTATTATTGAAGGTGTTGATACTCTTTCCTTAGGTGTTTCTATCGCAGTTGCTATATTAATGGGTGTAGGAATAGGTATAGGTTTACAAAAACTTTTCTTCAATATCTAAGTTTTCACTTTTTAATGGTGCTATTTTCATTAAATTTCGATAAATATAACCTACATTTATGATATAAAAACTTTTTGATATAAAATGGCTAATGTGGATAGGGGTCTTTATTGGTGTTTCAGCTGCAGGACTTAATGTCTTTAAGGCATATAAGAAACAGATGAAAGAATTTGAAGACTTGAAAAGAGATAACCCAAGATATCAAGATCAAAAAGCACTATATGGTGATGACGATAATGACTAATATTATTCTTAGAATCTTACTTATTAACTTTCTCTTTGCTGGTGTTCTTTATATACAAGGATATTGGTATTGGTTGATTAATTTTGAATTGGCCTTTGTTTCTTCTGTCTTAATTATCTTAGGTTCATTTAGTGGCTATAAGAAGATGATTAGTAAACGTCTTGAAGTAGGTGAGGGAATGAATGATGGTCTTATGGATAAGCTTGAAGACCCTTATGATTTATATGATGAAGAAAAAAGTGAAAACTTAGATATTGAAGAAAAACCTGAAGAAGATTTAGCGAAGGTAATTAAAGAAGAAAAAAAACGTCTTAAAAAAGATAAGCAAACTATTAAAAAGACTATTAAGTCTACACCTGGTATTTTTTCTCCACTTAGATTTATTCCTTATGCTATATTAATTATGAGTTTTATTGGTTTAAATAATAATCATATCTTAGATATCGTTGCTTTTTTAGTAGGTTTAGGTGTTGGTATTTCTGTAGCTATTTTTCTTGGTAAGAAATGGATCTCTTTAGCTAACTAGTAATTAAAGGGATATTGAGTATGGTTGTGTGATTTTTAAAATCAACAAATATATTCATCTCTTCTGACATAAGTCTAATCTCAGAGTTCTTACTCTCATTATGATTTTCACTTTGTATTTCTATAGAAAAAAGTGTGTACTTCTTGTCTTCCGTTCGAATATACTCCCCCACACGAAAATATAATTTTGTAGAAATATCTTTTGATTGAGTATGGCTAGTATAAATTTTATTAAGAAGTTTAATAAAGCTTTCTGTTTGTAAACGAATATCAGGAATAGTTGGATCAAGATCTTTACTAAAATTGATACCAGTTCCAATAGAATTAGAACTAATACATAAGTCAATTAAGGTATATATATTTACCAAATCACCTTTTGTAGCAGGTTTAGAATAATGAAAAGCAGGAGACTGATATAAACGGAGTCCTATTTCATTTTCATTTTCATAACCTACCATCAGTGCAAAAAAACGGAAACGTCCAAACTCTAAGTTTATAAAACTTGTTTTAAATCCGGTATTGGTATTAGCATAAGTGATACAAAGTTCAAAAAGTGAGGATGCATTTGTGTAGCCCAGTAAGTATTGAGCTTCATGATTTAAAGAAAGTATTTTTCCATTTTTGTCAAAGAGGAGATAAGGGTTGTAATCAAATTCAATCCACTTTTCACAAAAATTCAAGCCTTATTCTTCGATGTAGTTTTTAAGTTTACGCCCAACCTTAGGGTGTTTTAACTTCTTAATAGCAGAAGATTCAATCTGGCGAACTCTTTCACGTGTTACGTTTAGCTCTTTACCAATTTCTTCTAGGGTTCTATCACTCTCATCATCCATGATACCAAAACGCATCTTGATAACAGCTCTTTCTCTTTCGTTAAGTTGTTCAAGAACACCTTCAATTTGAAGTTTAAGGTCATCTTTTAAGATGGCTTCAGCAGGTGATACAGAGTTCTTATCTTCAATAAAATCTCCAAAACGACCGTCTTCTTCATTTCCAATAGGTGCTTCAAGAGAAATAGGCTCTTTAGTAATCTTAATTACATTCTTAACCTTTTCAATAGTTAAACCAACTTCTTTAGCAATAACATCTACACCTGGCTCTTTTCCTTCTTCTTGAAGGTGCTTACGCATGATCTTATTAATTCTATTGATCGTTTCAATCATATGAATTGGGATACGAATAGTTCTAGCTTGATCCGCAATAGCACGTGATATAGCTTGACGAATCCACCAAGTAGCATAGGTAGAGAATT
>DTVI01000513.1 GCA_012963655.1 Sulfurimonas sp. | reverse complement strand
AATATAATATTTCTCTTGAAATGTGATGAGTTTTGCAAAACTAAAGGCATTGAAAAATAAGAAGTAATATTTAAAAATAAAATAAATTTGCAGTTTTTTAGATTAAATATTTAAAGTTTGAGAGTTGATTTTAGATTTAGTGAAGTGATATGATTAAAAATAGTCTAAACATTTATAAATGGGCTGAAAGGCTAATAAATCTCTTGTTTTACTTTGAAGAATCGATAAATTTAGATAAGATAATCCTATGAATGTTTACAAACCTAAAATGACATTTCAAGAAAATGTGCTATAACACTAGCGTAGTTTATTGAGAAAGTGTTGAATTAATATTTAGTTCAATCATAAGCTAGTAATATTGGCTAATTTATTTTAATAAGTTTAACTTAAACATGAAGACTAAGCTAGAACCTTTATAATGTTCTTTACTATCTAAGAAAGAGGAAAAAATGGAAAAATCAAGCAGACGCGGATTTATGGGCAAGGCATTTGGTGCTGTAGCTGGTGTTGGTGCTCTAGGTTCTTTGGTTGCAATGAAGCAATCTTGGGATCCACTTCCAAGTGTTAAATCAGCAGGATTTACAGAGATTGATATCTCAAATGTTGAAGAAAACAAACTTATTGTTGAAAAGTGGAGAGGGAAGCCTATCTTTGTTTTGAAAAAAACAGCTGACATGGTGGCTTCACAGTCAAAAGAAGAATTAGCCAGAGATATCATTATAGATGGAAGCCATTTTATGATAACGATTGGTTTATGTACGCACCTTGGTTGTATTCCTGCTTATAGAGATGCTAAAAAAGATTTTTTATGTGCTTGTCATGGTGGTGAGTTTAATGCCTCAGGTATACAAACAAAATCACCTCCTCCTTCACCTTTAGTTATTCCACCTTTTAAGATTGCTGGAAATACCGTTCTTCTTGGTGATGAAGGTCCTGAATACAAAAAAATGAAAGCTGACGGCATCGTCGCTTAACAAGGAGAAAACATGGCAAAATTTACAAAAGCGACTTCAATTAAAGATTGGCTAAACCAACGTTTAGGCATAGAAAAAGTTGAAAAAGTGATGGCATCTGAGTATTGGATTCCTAAAAATATTAACTTTCTTTGGGCGATGGGAATGGTTTTAGCCATTACCTTTGGCCTTCTTTTAGTTTCGGGAATCTTTCTTTTAATGTATTATCAACCAAATGTTGACACTGCCTTTGATAGTGTTAATTATACTATCATGCAAGAAGTAGGTTTTGGTTGGTTATGGAGACATGTTCATGCAGTTGCGGGATCAGTTGTCTTTTTAATTATTTATATTCACATGCTTACGGGAATCTATTATGGCTCTTATAAAAAAGGCCGTGAGATGATTTGGATTTCAGGAATGCTTTTATTTGTAACCTTTTCAGCTGAGGCTTTTTCAGGTTATATGCTTCCTTGGGGACAAATGTCTTACTGGGCAGGTATGGTTATTACTAACTTGTTCTCAGCAGGTTCATTAGAGCTTAATGGTGTGGTTGAATGGCTTAGAGGGGATTATGTTCCTGGACAAGCTTTTTTAAATCGTTTCTTTATGCTTCATGTATTACTTTTACCTCTTGCAATTATTGGTTTAATAGGAATTCACTTTGCAGCGCTTCGTATTCCTCATGTTAATAACCAAGATGGAGATGAGATTGACTTTGATGCAGAGTCTAAAAAGTATTTAGAAGGTGACATCAAAAATTCTAAGGTTATCCGTTTTGGCAATGACTTCTTAGCCAAGGATATGTTTGTTGTATCTATCTTTTTGATGTTCTTCTTTTACCTTGTGTTTTGGCAATATGGTTTTGCTATGGACCCTGTAAATTTTGATCCAGCAAATGGATTGGTAACACCAGCACATATTTATCCTGAATGGTACTTCTTATGGTCGTATGAGATTCTTCGTCCTTTTTCTAAGGATCTTGGTTTAATGGCCTTTGGTATTGCTCAAGTTATTTTCTTTGCCCTACCATTTTTAGACAGAAGCCCAAATGTGGCTCCAGCAAGTCGTCGTGGATTGTTTAAAGTTTGGTTTTGGTTAATGGTTGTTGACCTAATCGTCTTAACAGTTATGGGTAAGCTTCCTCCAGAAGGTACCTTTAGTACTATTGGTTTAGTGGCAGCACTTGTGTTTTTTGCCTTATGGATAGCACTTCCATTTATCACTAAATCAGAAAAAAATTTATAAGGAACAATAGATGAAAAAAGAATTATATATTTTAAGCGTTGTTGTTGCCTTTTCACTTCTAACGTATTATTTTGTTGAGCCTTTTGCTCATGGTGTGATGCATCCACATGTAGAAAGTAAAAACTTTGTATATGATGGAACAAGTGACATACAAGAGGTAGAAACTAAGATAGCTAAGCTTGAAAAAGAATTAGCTATTTCTAAGGCTGATGAAAAAACTGATGCTAAGAAGTTAGAAGGTATGCAAGCTGATATTTCTAAGGCGCAGGTTAGACTAGGATCTAAAAAGACATTTTGGGCTGATGTAAAACGTATTTCTGCACTTAAGGGTGATACTAAAGCGGGCGAAGCTATGTACGCTAACTGTACTAGCTGTCATATGCAAGATGCTCCGGCAATGGGTGGTGTTACTCCTCCATCTTTAGTCAATGCAGGCGCAACTTATGATAGAAATTATTTAATTGCACTTATCAAAGATCCAGCAATGGCTTCAAATGTAGATCATAAATTTTCTGACTCTCGTTTGCATCCAATGGATTCTGTTAAGTACATGGTTTCATCAGATGAAGACATAATAAATGTAGTTGACTTTATGCTAAAAACTGCGCCAAAGCAGGAAACAATTACACCTAAGATAGCTTTTGAAGATACTTGTGGTCGTTGTCATAATATACGTTATAAGAAGTGGACTACCATAGGTGAAACACAAAAGTTTAAACATAAGCAAGATACACTTGCCTTTGAAATTAAGCAACTTGATTATCAAGATGGTTTAAAAACATATATGGGTAAATTACCACCTGACTTGTCTATGTATATTCGTTCTCGTGGACATCATTATATTTCTACCTTTGTAGAAGATCCACAACAACTTCTTCTTGGAACATCTATGCCTAGAGTAGGTGTAAATGCTGAGACTGCTGAAAAAGTAGTAGCTTATCTTGAAGAAGCAGGAGATCCTAAAAAAGCAGAAAGAAATCGTGTAGGAATGTATGTAATGATTTACATGGTTTTCTTTATACTAGCTGCATTTTTATGGAAGAAACAAGTGTGGAGAGATTTACACTAATACTTCGTAGGTACCTTTAGGTGCCTACATCTACTTTCTAGTTTCCTCAATACAATTATTTATAAAAAACTAATTTTTTTTAAACGTATATTTCGCTGGATTTTTGCAAATAATTATCATTTTAATTTGACAATAGGATAAAAAAACTTATATCTTTATCACAAGCTATTACTTGGTGGATTTTTACTATCTTATATTAATATAATCAATTATACTAACGATAATTAATTTATAGGTGTGAAATTTGAAACTATCTATCTTCCAACCATCTGAAGCTCTCAAGGATATTGTTAAGCAGTATGTGGTTGTTAACTCTTTAGAAGATCATGAAAAACTTTGGGTCTTACCCAATGCAGGAAACTTTTTAATCTTTAACCCAGGGCTAGAAGTTTTTTTTCAAAAACATAATTCAAATAATGTTAGCTTTACAGTGCCAAAAGAATTTTGTGTTGGGATAAAGTCAAATGATATTATCCAATTAAAGGTGT
>DTVI01000512.1 GCA_012963655.1 Sulfurimonas sp. | reverse complement strand
ATATTGGCGGTGCCACACATAACACTTCTTTTGTATAATACTTAATCTGTGTTTTATTCTCTTGTACATTAATATTTTTTGTATCAACTTGGTACTTAATTTTGGCTAAATTATTTGTAGTTCCATGGGTAATACGTTGGCCCATAGCATTTAAACCCGCGTTCCCATAAATAGGTTTTACATAAGTGATGATAAGCTCAAAAGCCTCTACCTCTGAAACCTTTTGTCCTTTTTTATGGTAATGGTTTATCACCTTTGAGGGCTTGGATATGATAGGGTCAATACCTTCAAAAAGTAAGATAGATTCGTCATTACTGAAACCATGTTTATAAATCTTTGTAACAAATGTTTTAAGGTCTTTTGCCAGGGATGGAGCAAAATGATTAATGAGTATCTTATGTTTAGCTTTTATTTTATTTTATTACATTCATCATAAAGAGTTTTAAGCATTTCATTGGCATTAACTTTGTCTAAGGAAAAAATAGAGTCCGTGGAAATAACTAAAATAGGCTTAGTGGAAAATTCACCTAATTCCAAACGATAAACAAGTTCCAGATTTTTCTTTTTCTTTTGATGAATTTTAATCTTATATATTTGTAAGAAACGAGCATGATCGTTTATAATTTTAGAAGGGTCTGAATACTCTTTTTTATAATCATCATGAAATTTTACAAAGGTGCCTATATCACAGGTTCTAAAATATGTTTGCAAGCCAAGTACAGTAAAGTCAAGCTTATCTACTTCATCATCATATTTTAAGGCGTAGTTATTTAGTGAAGAAACAATATTTTTGGTTGTAAGAATAGTGTGATTTGCCAAGGGAGTTCCTATTGTATTAAATCACTATAATCATAGTGTTCAAGGTCTAGGTAAAATAAACCATTTTTAAGGAGTATACGTGAATCTGCACCAAAGGCCTCTGTAAAACGTCGTTTAATCTTTTTTCGTATGGCTGACTTAATATTTAAAGACCGTAAATATTGTTTTAGTTCTACAAGCTTTTTTTGTGTTGAAGAAGGATTGACTTCTTCAAGAATAAGGGGAGTAGTCTGAGAACTTACTTCTTGTTGTCCTTCTTGTAAAAGCTTTGTATTGATAAGTTCAAGTATGGTTTTAAGTTGGGCATCTTTGTCTGCATATACCTTTTCAATACGTATACGTTCTTCTTTTAAGAGTTGTTCTTTGTCAGCAATAAGACGGTCAACCTTTTCTTCGAGTTCTTCTATTTTTACTTTTAAATAACGATTTTCTTTTTGGTATAAACCAATGACCGTGGCAACTGTGGTTTTCTTTTCTAAGGCAGGAAGAGTTCTTTTATCTTGGTCTTCATCTTGTTTTAAAGAGAGCTCATTAACATGATAAGGGACTTGATGTTTAGGTACTACAATATAAGTAGTATCATCTTCAATAATATAATTTAAACGATTTCGGCCAAGTCTTGTATGTACCATTTCGGGTGAGATACTATATGCCTGTGCATATTCATCAATTGTAAAACGCATTTAAGTCCTTAGTCTTTATATATAGAAAGTGAATTTAATTTTAACTTAGGGGGGCTGATAAGACTTCCCTTACGTAACCATACTAAATAACCTGCCCAAATATTATCATGTTTATCTTTGAACTTTTGAAGGCCTGAACGTTTAAATTCTTGCTCTAAAAGTAAGGCCTCAAAGTCAGGAAAAAGAACCAGAAACGTTTTAAAAGAGGCATAAGCTGTTGTTGAGATAAATACGGTGCTGATAGTATAATCTTTATGTTCTAAATAGCGTGCACAATGATTTAAGCCATCTCCAATATAATTGGGATGTCCTAAGATATCGATAAACTCGTAAACGCGTCCTGTATGAACGGCGATACGGATACCCTTAAAGTAAGGAAGCTTTTGTGATATGAGTTCAGAGAAATGATTAAAGGACAAGCCTAAGATAGTTCCAAAACCCTTCATCCTAGGATTTAAAATACAATAAAATCCATCACCTGTGGAAATAAAACCTAAAACCATTTGTGAGAGTTTCATATCTGAGTTAGACAGTAGTTTTTCAAGCATACGAGTAAAACTTTGGGTCATATATTCAATGAGTTCAAGTTGTTGGACTGAAGTTAATGTAGTAAAACTAATGATATCCACAAGCACAATATCTGTATTATACTCACGTGCTGGTTTTTTTGCCACAGATATTCCTGAAATTTTTATACTTTATTATACATAATAATACCTTAGGAATATTAGTTCTGCTCTTTCTCTGAAAAAAGAGTGACAAGGAAATCATTTTGTGATACTATCATCTTAATAGATTTCTCAAAAGAAATAAGAAGGATATTTATGAAACGTCGAACGAAAATTCTGGCTACCATTGGGCCTGCAAGTAGCGATTTGAAAAGTTTAGAAAGTCTTATTCGCGCGGGTGTAAATGTTTTTAGACTGAATTTTTCCCATGGAACACATGAAGATCATGCAAGGGTATTAACAAATATTCGTCAAGCGATGAAAAATACAGGATGGATAGTAGGCGTTTTACAAGATATTTGTGGTCCTAAGGTAAGGGTTGGAAAACTTGAGGCTGACTTTCATTTAAAGGTAGGAAACAAGCTTATCTTTATGAAAGAAGAAACTCTAGGACATAAAGAGTCAGAAGATAGGTATGTGCTTTCTATTAATCAGCCTTGCATATTGGCCCTTATGAAGAAAGACGAATATATCTATTTATATGATGGGCGCATACGTGTTAAGGTAAGTGAAGTAACATCTGATGCGGTGATGTGTGTGGTTGAAAATGACGGGATATTGGCTTCTAATAAGGGGATTAATTTCCCTAATACGAAAATAAATATTAATGTTATTACAGACAAAGATAAGGCAGATATATTGTGGGGGATTAAACATAAGGTTGATTTTATGGCCATCTCTTTTGTTCAAAATGCCTCAGATATGAAACAAGCAAAGGCTATTTTAGATGAGCATGGGGGAACTCAAGAGCTTATTGCAAAGATAGAAAAGTTTGATGCGGTGGAAAATATTGATGAAATTTTAGAAGTTAGTGACGCGATTATGGTTGCAAGGGGAGACTTGGGGATAGAAGTGCCCTATTATATGGTACCTACTATTCAAAAGGCCCTAATTAAAAAGGCTAATGCCTTAGCTAAACCTGTTATCACAGCTACTCAAATGCTTTTGTCTATGACAGATAATGAGGTAGCTACTAGAGCAGAAATCTCTGATGTTGCAAATGCGGTCTTAGACGGGACGGATACTGTTATGCTTTCAGAAGAAACAGCCATAGGGAAAAATCCTTCTTTAGCAGTTGAAACTATGTCAAATACCATTATTCAAGCTGAAACGGTATACCGATATAACAAGCTTCATGAATTTGAGAACCGTGATGATAAGGATGTGATTGATCACGCAACAACGACCTTAGCTATGCAGTTAAAAGCCCATGGAATCTTAGCCCTAACAAGTTCAGGTATGTCAGCAAAGAAAATGTCACGTTATAGACCTAATGTAGATATTTTAGCCGTAACGCATGATGAAAAGGTGGCAAGACGATTAACCTTAGTTTGGGGCGTTGCACCTGCTTTTTCAGTACGTAAAAATAAGTTTGAGGTTATGTTGTCTGAGGTGATGAATATGGGTCTTGAAAATGGTTTTATTAAAAAAGAAAACACCTACATTATCACAGCAGGTGATCCGGTAGATGTCCCAGGAACAACAAACAATATTCGTATCTTAAAAGAAAAAGAGATAGAATATTTTTCTTCTATTTCAGGGACTAAAAAGAAAAAAGAAGAAGCAACGGGTTCTTTGTTTTAAGTCGTTTCACCTG
>DTVI01000511.1:19478-40283 GCA_012963655.1 Sulfurimonas sp. | reverse complement strand
TTGCTTTCATTTTTTGATACATTAGTGAGGTTTCTTGAACATCTTTTCGTGAAGCGGCCTTACGTGCAGCTACATATCCAATCACTTCTCCATTCATATCTTTAGAGGGTACGACTTCTGTTTCAACCCAGTAATATTGACCATCTTTACGTAGGTTTTTGATAAGTCCATGCCATATTTGTCCACTAGAAATAGTGTTCCAAACCTTAATAAAGACTTCTTTTGGCATATCGGGGTGGCGAATTATATTATGGGTTTGTCCTATAAGTTCTTCTTTGGTATATCCTGAAATTTCACAAAATTTTCTATTTGCATAAGTAATCACACCTTTTAGGTCGGTTTCACTAATGATAACGCGCCCTTGAAAAAGGTATTCACTGTCTAATACTTCTACTTGTTCCATATAAAACCTTTTAAATTATAACGCTTCTTATTATAAATGAAAGAACATCTTTAAAGCTCCTAATAAACTTAAATTAAAGTTTTAAAAATACTCTTGCCTCTACACTTAAGCATAGTGGATTGAATAATATATCATATTTTAGACACAATTTAACTTATTTGTATAACTTCTTAATAGCTTTCGCATCATTTTTTCCCACTATGAGGCAGATGTCATCTATGTTTGCATTTTCTAAGGCTTCAAAAGTTCCAAAATGGTTCAGTAGTTTTTTTAGTTTAGCAGGTCCTATTCCCTTAGTTTGTAAGAGTTTTGAAGCACTGTCTTGTTTAAGTTTAGTTTTTTTATGAAAGGTTATGGCATACCTATGGGCTTCATCTCGGAGCCTTTGAACCCATTGCAGACGTTTATCGCTAGTAGAGAGGTTAAAACTTTCTTCGATAGTATGTAAGATGTCTTTGGCTTTTCCCTTAGCTCGATGTGATTTAGCATCTATCTTTTCTTTAGAAATTGCAATAACATCTAAATTTATGCCATTTGAGTCTAAAATGTCTTTAGCAAGGCGCAGAAGTGTTGTCCCGCCATCTAAAATCCATAAGTCAGGTAAGGGATTTTTCTCACTTCCTTCTATACGTCTTGTTAAGGTTTCTCTCATTTGAGCATATTCATCTAAACTTTTTAAATGATACTGTCTATATCCACTCTTATTAAACTTGCCGTTTTCAAAACAGACCATGCCGCCAACAGGAGCTGATCCTTGCATATGTGAATTATCAAAGGTTTCTATTCGTAGGGGTAAAATGTCTAAATGACAAAGTTCTTGTAATTTAGATTCTAAGTCCTCATAAATAGGTGCATTCTCATAAGTATAATTGTTTAATAATTCTTGGGTGTTTTTTAAGGCGAGTTCACATAGCTTTGCCTTAGCCCCTTTTTTAGGAAGATAGAGTTTAACAGAGGTTTTGAAATTTTCTTTTAGATAATTTTGTATATCTTCTCTTTCTTCAAAATCATCAGCAAGAATAATTTCTTTACTTGTAAGAGGTGAAAATTGGTAAAACTCTAAAATAGCACGTTTATAAATTTCATCTCTATCATATCCATGATTGAGGTAAATAAAGTTATGTGAAGAAGAAATTATCTTTCCTTGCCTCATAAATAAGCGAAGTACAACGGCTCTTTTATTATTTGCATTGACAGCAAAAAGGTCAAGGTCTTGGGTGCTGGCCATGTCCATTTGTGAGATGGTGGAACTTTTTGAGATCTTTTCTATGCTGTCGCGTAAGAGCATTGCCTCTTCAAAACGCATGTTTTCTGCAAGAAAATGCATTCGAGTTTCTAAATCTTTACAGAGTCTTTTTTTATCATTAATATAGCTAATGCCTTCTTCTACATAAGGAAGGTACTCAGAAGGTGTGATTTTCTTTTCACAAGGAGCAAGACATTTTTTAATTTGATAATATAAGCAGGCTTTACCTGAGTTTAGACATGACTTACTTTGAACCAAGGGTAAAAGCTCATATAAGGCATTTAAGATATCTCGTGCACCCATAGAAAAAGGCCCAAAATACGCGATATCTTTGTTGTCTAGAACCTTTCTTGTAATTTCAAAACGGGGAAAATTTTCTTTCTTATTGATATAAATATAAGGATAAGTCTTATCATCTCTAAGCAATATATTATACTTAGGGCGTAATTGTTTAATGAGTGAGTTTTCCAGAATCAAGGCATCATGTTCATTTTCAACTATGATGTAATGTAAACTTGAGACCTCACTAAGCATTTTAACAATACGAGGGTTTAATTTACTATTTAAGGTAAAGTGGGGTGAAAAACGAAAATAAGACTTTACTCTGTTAGAAAGGTTTTTTGCCTTACCTATATATAGAAGTTTGCCTGAGTCATCAAAATAATGATAAACACCGGCGTCATTAGGGAGGTTTTTTACTTGTTTTAATAAGGTGTCGGTAAATTTTTTCATTTATTTTTTATAATACTTCTTATCTCTTCAAAGACCTTGAAAAGTTTTTCATCTTGTATAGTGTTGTCAAATTTTGCTTCAGCTCTTTCTTTAAATTCTTCATGAATGGGTTTAAAAGCAGTGTACTTTAAAAACTTTTTATGTGAGACAAAGGCTCTAATATCATTAATTTGATAATTCTTACAGCTTAAAGGAGGCATTTGTCTTAAAGGTGTTTTTATCGAATTTATAATATTATCAAACTCTTGTTTTGCGCCAGGGTGGTTTAGCGCAAAAAATACGATATTATGTCGAATATATCCGAACAAAATAAATCGAAGCAAGCGGGGAGGAAGAAGTTCTTTCACCGCATTGATACAAGATTGATTGTTTAATGGCACAAAGGCCGATTGAGAGCGAAGATGAGAAACAAGTTGTTTAGAATTTTTCATATCACTATTATAACAGTTTTGATGTTAAGTTTTAGTGGGTGTGGCCATAAAGCCCCTCCTTATTATCCAGATGAAAAAAAAGCAAAGTAAGTTAAGCATACTTTAGTGTGTGTGGGCTTTATGCCTTAGTAAGACTTAGTGTTAACATAGATAAAGGGGCTTTTTGCTCCTTTATAATTATTTAGTAGTAAAGAGGCAAAGTAAGATATGGTTTATGATGTAGTTATTATTGGTGCAGGAGTTGCAGGGTTGTCCGCAGCAATGAATTTACCAAAGAGTAAAAAAGTGCTTATTATTAATAAAAATCACCCTTGGGAATGTAATACATTTTACGCTCAAGGAGGAGTAGTTACTGTTATTAATGATGCAGATGAAAGTTCACATATTAAAGATACTATGGACGCTGGCGCTGGTCTTTGCGATCCTGACGCGGTTAGAGTACTAAGTGAACACAGTAGAGAAGTTGTGGGTGATCTAATAAAAAGAGGTTTTGAGTTTGATAAAAACAGTGAAGGTGAACTTCATTATACAAAAGAAGCTGCGCACTCAGCCTCTCGAATTCTTCATGCAGGGGGAGACGCAACAGGAAGGTATTTACACCATTTTTTGTTAGAGCAAAACCCTCATCCAATGCTCGAAGGCGCTCAGGTAACAGACTTACTTATAGATGATGGGATATGTTATGGAGTTTGTGTAAATTATAATGACGAACTAAAACACATCTTAGCCAAGAGTGTTGTGATTGCCTCAGGTGGAGTAGGGTCTTTGTTCGCCTATCACACGAATGCATCAAAAATTAGTGGTGACTTGCAAGGTATATGTTTAGAAAAAAAGATTGCACTTGAGCACATGGAAATGTTACAGTTTCACCCTACTGTATATGTAAGTTCTACCGCGGCGCAAAAACAGTTGTTGACTGAAGCCTTAAGGGGTGAGGGTGCGACACTTGTAGGTGAAAACAATTACGCTTTTATGAAAGATTATGATGACAGGTTAGATTTGGCACCTAGAGATATCGTTTCACGGGCTATTTTTGATTATAAGCAGCGCACAGGGGAAGAAGTTTATCTTTCTTTTGATAATTTTGAGGTGGAGTATTTTAATAAACGCTTCCCTAATATCGCTGCAAACTTAAGAGGTATAGGATACAAGCTACCTACAGAGCGTGTTCCTGTTTCACCTGCCTTTCATTACGCTATTGGTGGAATTAAAACAAATTTAGATGGTGAAATTGAAGGGGTGGATAATCTCTACGCCATTGGTGAGGTAGCCTCTACTCGTGTGCATGGAGCAAATCGTTTAGCGAGTAACTCTCTTTTAGAAGGTTTAGTGTTTGCCTCACGGGCAGTAACAAAAATAAAGAGCAAAGATATTGATTATGAGATCAAAGACTTCCCTATTAGTACAGATTCCTTACGTTGTGAGGATGATAAGCTGTATAAAGGACAACTTCGCCGAATTATGTGGGATGATGTGGGTATTGTTCGAACACAAAGAGGACTTAAAGAAGCCTTGGCCTTTATAGAGGACACCTTACATAAGCCTATAGGAAGATTTTTAAAGTTACGCTTGCTCACAGCAAAATCGATAGTAAAATCGGCGCTAAATCGTAAAAAATCTATTGGAGTACATTATATTCAAGAAGATAGTGAGTAAATCTGTCTTTTTTTGAGTAAAATAAGGAAACTAATTCGCATAAGCTTATGTGAATATCAAAGATAAGGAATTAATATGAAGAAAATATTTGTGCTTTTCTTGCTTTTAGCAAGTTCAGTTTTTGCAGAAGGAAATACAGTCCCTATTGACCTAACTATGACATGGGTTGGTTTTGTTGGTTTAGGAATCTTTGTTATAGGATATTATTTTGTAGCAATGGAAGAAAAGTACCATTTAGATAAGGCAAAACCTGCCTTATTTATGGGAACCTTCATCTTTATGTTAATTGCCTTATATTATGTAATACATGATATGGATATGCACTTAGTTCATGTCCAAGCTGAGCATCTGATATTAGAAATCGCAGAGATTTTCTTTTTCTTATTTGTAGCAATGACATATATTGAGACTATGTTACATATGAATGTTTTTGAAAAACTAAAATATAATCTTGTTTCTAAGGGATATACGTATAGAAAGCTATTTTGGATTACAGGTGGCTTAGCATTTTTTATCTCTCCAATCGCGGATAACCTTACAACAGCGCTTATCCTTTCAACGGTTTTAATTACTATTGAGCAAAAAAGAAAAGAGTTCTTAGTCCCGGCCGCAATTAATGTTGTAGTTGCAGCTAACGCTGGTGGTGCTTGGTCTCCATTTGGTGATATCACTACACTAATGGCGTGGACCTCAGGTAAGGGAGAATTTGTTGATTTCTTATTCTTATTCCCAGCTTCTATTCTTGGATACTTAGTAACAGCCTTTTTACTTTCTAAGGTAGTTCCTAATGAAAAGCCTGTCTTTGAGGCTGAAGCAGAAAAAGAGCCTGAGCTTATGAAAGGCTCTAGTATGGTTATCGCCTTAGGTGTATTTACTATCTTTTCAGCAGTTATATCACACCAGGTCCTTCATCTTCCAGCAATGTGGGGAATGATGTTTGGTCTGTCTCTTCTTAAACTTTATTCATACAGACTTAAGAAGAAACATGGTTCAGCGCTTAACATTTTTGAATCAATGTCTAAAATAGAAAATAACACCTTATTATTCTTCTTTGGTATCTTAGCAGCCGTTGGTGCTCTTTACTTCATTGGTTGGTTAGCCTTAGCAGCTGTAGTATATGATCCAAATGTACTTGGGCCAACTTGGTCAAATATAGGTGTAGGTTTCTTATCTGCTATTGTGGATAATGTTCCTGTTATGTCAGCGGTACTGAAAGCAAATCCAGATATGGCTATTGATCAGTGGATGCTTGTGACTTTAACTGCAGGTGTAGGTGGATCATTAATTGCTTTTGGTTCAGCAGCAGGTGTGGGTGTTATGGGTAAACTTCCAGGGATTTATACTTTTGGAGCACACATGAAATATTCATGGATGATTCTTATCGGTTATATCATTTCTTGTAGTGTATGGTATATTCAATATCAAGTATTAGGTTGGTACATTCCCCATTCATGTTAAGACGCTAAGTCTATAGGTTTTTTAGAGCTTCCCTCCAAAGTCCTTGGAGCTGCTCTAGTTAGACCTTATCTCTAATCTATACTTTCTTTTATCAAACTTACCCACTCTTAAACTACTTTATTGTAGACTTCTCCTAATTATTTAAACCTCTTTATTAAAGGTCATACACATGAAAAATGTAAGCATTGTCGTTCTTGATTTCGGATCTCAGTATACTCAGTTAATTGCGCGTAGAATGCGTGAAGATAAAATTTATTGTGAAATTATTCCTTATCACTCTTCTATAGAAGACATTAAGGCTAAAAGCCCTCAGGGTATTATCCTTTCAGGTGGACCTTCATCTGTTTATAATAAAGATGCTTATGAGGTTGACCAAGGTGTTTATGAACTCGGCATCCCTGTTCTTGGTATTTGTTATGGTATGCAAAGAATTGCAGTAGATTTTGGTGGTTCTGTTGTAAGATCAGATCATCATGAATACGGTAAGGCAGAACTTAAGCTAGAAGCAAAGTCTAGTCTTTTTGATGATGTAGATGATGATGGTATTGTATGGATGTCACACTCAGATAAGGTTGATACTCTTCCTGAAGGTTTCGTACCTATTGCAACCTCTGCTAACTCTCCTTTTGCCGCGATAGCAAATGAAGAAAAACGTGTGTATGCAATGCAGTTTCACCCTGAGGTAAACCACTCACAAGAGGGTTACTTAATGCTAAGAAATTTCGCAAGAAATATCTGTGGTATTACTGAAAAATGGAAGATGGAACACTTCTTAAAAGAACAAATTGCTAAAATCCGTGAAACAGTTGGTGATGGTAAGGTTCTTTGTGGTCTTTCTGGTGGAGTTGATTCATCTGTTGTTGCTGCAATGTTATATGAAGCAATTGGAGACCAACTTATCCCTGTATTTGTAGATAATGGTCTACTACGTAAGGGTGAAAAAGAACAGGTTCAAGAGGTTTTCAAAATCAATCTTAAGGCACCACTAATTACTGTTGACGCAGTAGATAACTTTTTAGGTAGACTTGAGGGTATTTCAGATCCTGAACAAAAACGTAAGATTATTGGTCATGCCTTCATTGAAGAGTTTGAAAAAGAAGCGAAAAAGCATGATGGAATTAAGTTCTTAGCTCAGGGTACACTTTACCCTGATGTTATTGAGTCTATCTCTGTAAATGGTCCTTCTGAGGTTATTAAGTCTCATCATAATGTTGGTGGTCTTCCTGATTGGATGGACTTTGAACTTATTGAACCTCTTAGAGAACTTTTTAAAGATGAGGTGCGTAAAATTGGACTAGAGCTAGGTCTTCCAGAAGGTATGATTAACCGTCATCCTTTTCCTGGACCAGGTCTAGCAATTCGTATTATGGGAGATGTTAATGTTCCTGATTTAACAATTCTTAGAGAAGCTGATGTTATTCTTTTAGAAGAACTAAAAGCTAGTGGTTATTATGCTAAAACATGGCAAGCCTTCGCAGTACTTTTAAATGTTAAGTCTGTTGGTGTTATGGGTGATAATAGAACCTATGATAATACAGTTTGTGTACGTGTTGTAGAAGCAGTTGATGGTATGACAGCAACCTTTGCTCACCTTCCACATGACTTACTTGAACAAATTTCAAGACGTATTATCAACGAAGTAGATGGAATTAATAGAGTAGTTTATGATATTTCATCTAAACCACCTGCAACGATAGAATGGGAATAGTCTGTGCCTAAGCACAGCCCCATTTACCTTTTTTCCAAAACCTCTTACCCTAATGTAAATCATATTCCTATTTTAGTCCCTACCTACTTACAACCTATTATTGATTTTTCTTCTTATAATTATATTATTGCTACATCTAAAGAAGTTTTTACTGCCTTAGATAAGATTGGAAATTGGAAAGATTTACCTGTCTTATGTATTTCTGACACTACAGCTGAATTTTGTAGAGAAAAAGGGGGGAAGATATTAGATATTGCTGATGGATATGGAAAAAGTATTGCTTCTTTAATTGAAAAAAAGTATTTAAATAAAAAAGCCTTGCATCCTCATGCCAAGGTGATAGCCTTTGATATAGAAGCTAAGATTACAGATAATAATATTGATTCGTTTATAGTCTATGAAACATCATGTACAAAAGAAAAAAAAGTCACTTT
The DNA here is from genome assembly GCA_012963655.1 of Sulfurimonas sp. Classification (GTDB taxonomy): domain Bacteria; phylum Campylobacterota; class Campylobacteria; order Campylobacterales; family Sulfurimonadaceae. The sequence goes on along the minus strand of DTVI01000511.1, from coordinate 32,215 downwards.
ACCTGAAGATGCAATTTGTATTTTTTCTTCTCCCTCTTCTATAAAATGTTTCCTAAAACAATATGAATTTTTAGAAAGTTTTAGGATAATATGTATAGGTGAAACAACAGCTTCTTCCTTACCTAAAGGGATAAAATACCTTATCTCACAAAAACCTTCTATTGCGAGTACAATTGAGATGGCAAATACCCTTTTAAAATAACATTTTTTTAATCTTTTATTTGTTATAATTATCTTAGCCTGAGTGACGCGACTACTCGCATATCAGGGGGTTCTACATATATATCCGGTAGACGCCGTAGAGAGTCTGTGTGAAGCATTTTTGTTTGAAGCGACAAGCTGAGAATTTGCTACCGTTATTTCTCTTTCGTTCTACCATTTTAGGCTTTGAGAACCATCGCCACACGCGGAACGCCCACTTGGACACCCCTTCGGGGGATTTAGATTATTTATTAAAGTCTATTGTATAAACTTCAATAAATAATCTGTATTTAAAAAATTAAAAATAGTACGATACCTCAAAATTATTTTTCCTTATGAGGAATAATTATGAGTATAGTTGTATTGATGTAATAAGGAATTAGTTTGAACGTAATGATACTTGGTGCTGGTGGTAGAGAATATTCTATTGGCCGCGCAATGAAAGATGATGAGAATGTTGATAAGCTTTACTTTTGCCCTGGAAATGGTGCAACACATAACTTAGGTACAAATGTAGATATTAAAGATTATCATGAACTTGCCCAGTACGCAAAAGATAATAATATAGAGTTCACTATCGTCGGTCCTGAAGCACCTCTTGTTGATGGTGTTGTAAATATTTTTAAGGCTGAAGGTTTAACTATCTTTGGTCCATCAAAAGAAGCAGCTCAACTTGAAGGCTCAAAAGTTTATATGAAAAACTTTTTAGCTAAGTATGATATTCCTACAGCAGCTTATATAGAAACAGACCATATAGAAACAGCTTTTAAATTTATTGATACCTTAGATGCACCTATTGTTGTTAAGGCTGATGGCCTTTGTGGCGGTAAGGGTGTTATTATTGCAATGAGCCGTGATGAGGCTAAGAAGGCAACTTCTGAAATGCTTTCAGGATCTTCTTTTGGAGACGCGGGTCTTAAGATAATTATAGAAGAATTCCTTGATGGGTATGAGCTTTCAATGTTTGCTATTTGTGATGGAGATGATTTTGTACTCTTGCAAGCTGCACAAGATCATAAACGTCTTTTAGATGGTGATAAAGGTCCAAATACAGGTGGTATGGGTGCTTACGCTCCAACACCTCTTGTGGATGATGAACTATATGAAAAGGTAAAACAGCGTATTGCTCGTCCTACCTTAGAAGGTATGAAAAAAGAAGGTGCCCCTTTTGAAGGTGTTCTTTTTATAGGAATTATGGTGGTTAATGGCGAACCAATTACCTTAGAATTTAATGTACGTTTTGGAGACCCAGAATGTGAGATTTTAATGCCACTTATGAAAAGTTCAGTATTTGATCTTTTCCATAAGGCAGCAACAGGTAAACTAAATGAACTTGAAGTTGAATTTCATGATAAATACGCAGTGGGCGTAGTTATGGCTTCAAGAGATTATCCATATTCTTCATCTATGCCAGCAGAAATTGTTGTAGATGATATACATCATGAAGAGATTGCTAAGAATACGCATATCTCTTACGCAGGAGTGACTCTAATGGACGATACCTTATGTGCAACAGGTGGACGTGTTTTAGTATGTGTTGGCTTGGGTGATAGCATTAAAGAGGCTAGAGATAGAGCTTATATGTTATGTGGTCAGGTTCATTTCGCTGGTAAAAAAATTCGTACAGATATTGCCTACCAGGCACTTCGTTAAGATATGAATGAAGAGATAGAAGAACTTCTTGATAGAGAAGAATTAATCTTAGCAAGTAAGCAAAAGCGTAGCATAGCTTTTATGATAGATGAAATTGTTTTATCAATTTTAAGCATGTTCATTTTATGGGATAAAATGGCTAACCTAGAAACCTATGAAGAAATTTTACTTGGCTTACAACCATATATTTTTTATACCTTTGCACTGAAAATAATTTATCATACCTTTTTCCTTATGTATTATGGGGCAACCCCCGGTAAGATGGTAATGAAAATACAAGTGATTGAATTATCGGGACTTTCTCATCTGTCTTTTTTTCAAGCACTTAACCGCGCAGTAGTACGTGTTATCAGTGAAGTAGTTTTTTATGCGGGCTTTTTATGGGGACTTTTAGATCCTACTTCACAAACATGGCATGATAAGACAGCAAGGACTATAGTCGTAGATGTATAAACTTCTTCTTTTTCTTTTACTTACGAGTATATATGCCTTTGCAGATGCTAAGGTAGAAGTATTTTCAGCCAATATGGATACAAATGGTTCATATGTAAAAGCAAGTGAAGATGTTCTTATCTTATATGATGGTATGTACATAAGTGCTGGTTCTGCTAGTTTTGACAGAGACTCTGGTATTATTGAAATGTATGAAAATGTATCTGTTTTAAAGGGCGCAGAATATTACGCCATGGGTGATTATCTTATGTTAAACACAAAAGATGATACACGTACATTTTATCCCTTCTTTTTTCAAGAAAATAAGGAAGAGTTATGGGTAAGTTCACGTTCCGCAAGGGTAGATAAAAAAGAATATACATTAAAATCTGGGCTTGTTTCTTCATGTAACCCTCAAGACCCTGATTGGACTATCCGCTTTTCAACAGGACTTTATGATAGTGAAGACCAGTGGATGCAAATGTATAATGCAAGGCTTTATGCGGGTGAACTTCCTGTGTTTTATTTCCCTTACTTCGCTTATCCCACTGATAATACACGCCGTACAGGTTTACTTATTCCAGTTATGAGTCTTTCTAGTGCTGAAGGGTTTATGTACCAACAACCTATTTATATAGCGGAATCTCCTTATTGGGATTTAGAACTATTACCTCAGTTACGTACAAAAAGAGGTAAGGGTTTATATACAAAACTTCGTTTTATTGATTCACCTAACTCTACAGGTTCACTTACTCTTGGAGGGTTTAAAGAAAAGGCTGAGTATTTAGAAAAATTTAATTCACCAAATGATAAACATTATGGGGTTGAATTCGATTATGAACATAGAGACTTTTTACATAATTGGTTTGGCTGGGACGTGGAAGGGGATTCGGGTGTTTTCGCTGATATTACCTATTTAAATGATGTTGAATATTTGAACATAAAAGAAAATGACACCTTAGATTATGCAACAACCTCCCAAGTGACTTCTAGGATAAATATATTTTTAAATCAAGATGAGAATTATTATGCAATATATGGAAAGTATTTTATTGATTTAGATCCTAAAGCTATTGATCCTGAAGATATTAATAATACTATAAATATAGATAGCAATAAAAATACGATTCAAAACCTTCCTATTATTCATTATCATCGTTATATAAACACTCTTTTTGAAGATCACTTTTTATATTCTTTTGATTACAGAGGAAGTAACTTTTACAGAGATGGGGATAAAAATGCCTTTCAAAATGAAGTAACTGTACCTCTTACCTTACAATTTCCACTAATGGATGAGTATTTAACCCTAAGTATGACGGAATATATTTATGGCTCTCATGTTAGTTTTTATGGGAAGCAAGACGCTCCTGCAGAAGAAGGATATAATCCTGGTACTTATTTAAAAGATTATCAAACTATAGAGCTTAATACAAATCTTGTAAAAGCTTTTGACTCTTTCACCCATAGTGTAGGGTTGACACTTGCCTATTTACATCCAGGGAATGAAGAAAAGAATGGATTTTATAAAGACTATGAAGATAAGGCAGAATGTATCCAAGGCCCATGCGAATATGATAATGTAGATAGTTTTCTTGAACAAGTTTCTTTAGAATTTACGCAGTTTATTTTTACAGATGAAGAAGGGGAAAAGCTTTATCATCGTATCAAGCAACCTTTAATTTATGAAAGTGGTTATGAAAAGTATGGAGACTTAGAAAATGAACTACGATATTATTTCACTCCTGAGTTAAGTTATTATAATAATACCTTTTATAATTATGATAGAAATGTCATTTCAAAAACACAAAACACGATAGGGTATAATGATAATACATTTACTTTTAGTTTATCTCATTTATATGAGGATAAAATAGAGTCTGAAAAGAGAGAAATAACGCGTTACATAACGTCAAATGCACGTTATAATTATTCACAAAGATGGCAGTATTATGCAGGTTATGCTTATGATATTGAAGAATCTCTTACAAAAAATAGACATATAGGTTTTAGGTTTAATAAAAGGTGTTGGGGAATTGACTTAAAGTATGTAGAAAATATTCGTCCTACCCTTGGTCAGGATGGTGGTGCTGCAAACATTAATGATAAGGTTCTTTACATAGTGTTAAATTTACGTCCAATAGGTGGATTTGAGTTCGATTATAAGAAATCAGGAAATTAAGATTAAGTTCTTAAGGCTATATTTACGGAGAAAAGTATGAAGTATTTATTAGGTTTAGTATTATGAATCAGTATTACAAAGATAGAGATGACGCGGCTATACAGTTGCTAGACACCTTACCTCTTGAACGTATCCGCGCTGAAAAATGGAAAATAATTGCAGTGTCTCCAGGGGGTTTAAAAATAGCCTCTAAAATTGCCTTCAGAGCAGGGGTTGGTCTTAATATGCTTTTTTCAGAAGCAATTTGTGCCCCTTTGAATTCTGATTGTGAACTTGGACGTGTGAGTGAAACAGAAGAGATTGTGGTGCATGAAGAACTTGTGGATGCCTTTGATATACAGTCTGATTATATTTATGGAGAAGCCCACCGTAAGCATGAAGAAAAGATATTGTCCTCAATTTATCAGTTTAGAAAGGGAATTCAATTTCCTAATTTAAAAGATGAACATGTACTTCTTATTGATGAAGGATGTGAATCAGGTTTAAAGTTGATGACGGGTATTAAAACAGCTATGAACATGGACGCAAAGGCTGTCTTTGTTGCTATACCTGTTGCCCCGAAGTCAGTAGCTCAGGCACTAAATCAACTTGTAGATGAGTCATATGTTGTACATGAAGTTAATGATTATGTTAAAACATACTGCTATTATAAAGACTTCGAAGATATTAGTGATAATGAAATAGAAGAGATATTAGAAAGATTTGAGTAAAATTAGACTAAGAAAAAAAATTAATAATTAGGAATGTAAATGAGTAAGTGTATATTTGAAGTAAACAACCATATAGAAGAGTATGAGTTTGATAAGGTAGCTAGACAAGCCAATGGCTCAGTATGGCTAAAGGTTGGCGATACAGTAATGTTAGCAACCGTAACCATTGATAGAGAAACAGTTATTGAAGGTGACTTTCTTCCTTTAACAGTTCAGTACCTTGAAAAAACCTACGCTGCTGGAAAAATTCCTGGTGGCTTTTTCAAAAGAGAAAGCAAGCCTAGTGACTTTGAAACCTTAACTTCAAGACTTATAGACAGATCTTTACGTCCTGTCTTTCCTAAGGGATTTGCTCATCCTGCTCAAATTACTATTATGGTTCTTTCTGTAGATAAAGAAGCAGATCTTCAGCGTCTTGCTCTTAATGCAGCTTCTGCCGCAATGTTAAGCTCAGATCTTCCTTTTAAAAACTCTGTAACAGGGGTTCGTTTAGCTAATATTGATGGTAAGATAGAAATTAATCCTACTAATACTCAAATGCAAGATTCTACCTTAGACCTTTTTATAGCAGGTTCAAAAGAAGACTTGTTAATGATAGAAATGCGTTCTCTTGGTTCAGTAAAAACTGAAGTAATCCCAGCAATGATGATTGACCCAATGGTGGATCCTTCTTTAGCTTCTGAAACAATTAATACTCGTATTTCAAATGCAATGGGTGAAGATGAATTATTAGATGTTATTGGTATAGCTCAAGAAGCGTTAGAAGTAGCTAATACTCAATTTGAAGAAGCAATGATACCACTTGCAAAAACAAGTGAAGATGTTGTTTTTATTGAAGAAGTGTCAAATGAAAAAATATATGCTCATGTGTCAGCTAATTATTCAGACCCAATAAAAGAGGCGATTTCTCAAATGGCAAAGAGTGAAAGAAATTCATCTCTTAAGCATATAGCAAAAGAGATTGAAGCCTCTGAAATCGCTAAAAGCAATGAATGGGCTTATGACCAGATTAAGCATGCAGTCGTTTCATATAAGCGAAAATGTGTAAGAGATCAGATTATAAATGAAGGTAAAAGAGCAGATGGACGTGAGCTAACTGAAGTTCGTCCTATTAGCATTGAGACAAACGTACTTCCAAATGCACATGCTTCATGTTTATTTACACGTGGTCAAACACAGGCACTTGTAGTTTTAACTGTTGGTGGAAATAAAGACTCACAAATGTTTGAAAACCTAACAACAGAGGGAACTCAAAATGAGAACTTTATGTTGCATTATAATTTCCCAGGATTTTCTGTAGGTGAGGCTTCTCCTATAGGGGCACCAAAACGTAGAGAACTAGGTCATGGAAATCTAGGTAAGCGCGCGCTTGAAGCAGCTCTTGACACAAGTGGAAGAACGATGCGTTTAGTGTCTGAAATCTTAGAATCAAACGGTTCATCTTCAATGGCAACGGTATGTGGTGGTTATTTAGCCCTTAGAGCAGCTGAGGTAGACATGAGTGAGCCAATAGCAGGAATTGCAATGGGTCTAGTAACCGAAGGAGATAAGCATGCTGTTTTAACAGATATTATGGGACTTGAAGACCATGATGGAGATATGGACTTTAAGGTAGCAGGTTCTTATGATGGAATTACGGCTATGCAAATGGATATTAAGCTTGGCGGTATTTCTAAAGAACTTTTAGGTGAAGCCTTAGCTCAAGCAAAAGAAGGACGTGCGCATATCCTTGATATCATGAAAGAAGCAGAAGATGCTATTGTCATTAATGAAGACAAGCTTCCAAGTACTGACCTTTTCTCAATCGACCCTTCTCGTGTAGGTGATGTTATTGGTCAAGCTGGAAAAGTTATTCGTGAGATTATCGAAAAATTTGAAGTGGCAATTGACATAGATAAAAAAGATGGAAATGTTCGTGTGAGTGGGGGAAGTAAAAAAGGTGTTGTAGGTGCAAGAGCACATATAGAAAAGCTTTTATCCACACCTAAAGAAAAGGCTCCTGAATATCATGTAGGTGATATTTGTATGGGTAAGGTAAAACGCATTGTTGACTTTGGTGCCTTTATAGAACTTCCAGGTGGGATAGATGGTCTTTTACATATTTCTAAAGTATCTAAAGAACGTGTTGCTAATGTATCTGATGTCTTAAGTGAAAATGAAGAGATTGAAGTTGTTATTCTTGAGTTTAAGGGAAATAAAATCAGTCTTGGTCGCCCTGAATAAGCTAAAGCTATAAAAAGCAAGTTTTAAGTCCCAAAACAGTATCATTTCGCATACAAAGTATCAAGTAGGGACATGGCAGGCATTTATGTCGTCATGGCTCACTAATTATCACATATGTGGTAGCTTAGTGGGTTACGCTATCCGAACGGACTTTGAAATTTTTAGAACTTAATGTTCTTACGGAGAATTATAATGAAAAAAATCGTTTTATTAATGCTAGCACTTGCTGCTACTGCTTTCGCTAATGATGGTGATGTTGCTAACCAAATGCTTAAGGCATATTCTATGATCGCTGCTGGTGTTGGTCTTGGTCTTGCTGCTCTTGGTGGTGCAATTGGTATGGGTCATACTGCTGCTGCAACTATCGCTGGTACTGCACGTAACCCAGGTCTTGGTGGAAAACTAATGACTACAATGTTCATCGCTCTTGCAATGATCGAAGCGCAAGTTATCTATACTCTAGTAATTGCTCTTATCGCTCTTTACGCTAACCCTTTCTTAGGATAGTCTAAAGACCCCTCAAAGGCTCAACTCTTATAGAGTTGGGCCTTTTTTTTTCTTCAAAAAATGCGCACGTGGTGGAACGGTAGACACGCTACCTTGAGGGGGTAGTGCCTTCGGGTGTGGAAGTTCAAATCTTCTCGTGCGCACCATCTCTTAATCCCCTTTTTTATACTATCTTTATTTATAATTATTTTTCAAGTCCCCCCTAAACTTACCTGCCCTTATATTCTATTTCTTGCTTTCCCACCTCTGTTTATCTGTTCCTATGGCAAAGGGTCGTTAATCCTACTTCCATTGTAATAGGGGTCAGGAATCTTTTGTAGAGATTGTTTCTTCTTTTATTACTCATAAAATATTTTGTAATTAAGTTAGAGACTGTTTTTCAAGTCTTATTTTATATGCAATAATAACTTATGATATAATTTATTTATATTTTTAGGGATGTAAGGAGAGGTCTATCGAAACGTTTAAAGACATAGAAATATCTTGGCCAAGCGCGGATGCAATCCGTTTAGCTAATGCCATCTTACATACCTACCAAGTTAGTGAATATAAAGACACAGAATTTGAAATTCCTCTAAAAACAATTTGTAAACTTTTTGGTGAACCTTGTACCTCTGAATCTTTAAAAAGAATATCCGACTTAATTAATGAAATTTTAGATGAACCTATTGCGGTTATGAACAAGGTTATAGATAGAAAGGTGATTAAGTGGCAAACTTATGATCTTTTTACCTTAATAGAGCCAGTTGAAATGAGTGCTGGCCTTATTAAATTCAATCTTAATCTTGATTATCTTAAAATAACAAAAGAATTTGTTGTTAATCCTTACCTCAAATTTTAATCCCCTTTTATAAGTGAAAAAAAATGGCTAAATATATTATTTTAGATACAGAAACTACAGGTGTCAGTGAGCTTGATAAGATTATTCAACTTGGCTACATTGTCTTAGGAAAGCCTAGTGACGCAATAGAAGTGCATAATGAGTTTAGTTCATGTGATAAAGAAATAGGCTTAGGCGCTATGGAAACGCATCATATCACACCTGAAATGATTGAAGGAAAGCCTTTATGTGTTGATACTGAGGCTTATAAGCGCTTAGTAGAGCTAAATTCAAATGATAATTATATGATTATACATAATGCCCCTTTTGACCTTGGTATGCTTGAAAAAGAGGGTTTTAAAAATCAGATGAAACTTATTGACACCCTTAGATGTGCTAAACATATTTTTCCTGATTCAGACTTTCATAGGCTTCAACATTTCCGTTATTCTTTAGAACTTTATAAAGATGAAGAGGCTGAAGCGGCTAAACTTGGTGTTGTTATCAAGGCTCATGACGCTATTGGTGATGTGCTGATTTTAAAGCTTTTCATGTCAGCACTTACAAAAAAAGTAAAAGAGTTCTATCCTAATATCAATCCTATGGATAAGCTTGTTGAACTAACTGGAAAACCTGTTTATATGAATAAGCCTCTTCGTTTTGGAAAAAACAAGGGAAAGACGATTGAAGACCTTGTTGTTTCAGACAAGGGTTATATTGATTGGATGCGTAAAAACATGGACCTAGATGAAGATATGCAGTACACTATTAAACGTGCACTTGGTGAAATTAGCTAATACAGTCTTCATCAAAATATATAAAAACTAAAGAGAAATGTGGAACACTTAGAAAACTTGAAAAACCTTCTTGAAGAAGGAAAAAATGTATTTGTAACAGGTGGAGCAGGGGTTGGTAAAAGCTTCTTGCTTCGAGCCCTTATTGCCTCATGTGAGATAGAAGGTAAAAAAATAGCTAAACTCGCTTCAACGGGTATGGCAGCTTCTTTAATATCAGGGCAAACCCTTCATAGCTTCTTTTCCTTAGGTATTTGTAATCATTCTTTTGACTTAGAAAGAGTGGGAAAAATTAATATAGATAAAAAGCTTTCTAACTTACTTAAAAAGATAGATATCATCATTATAGATGAGATCTCTATGGTTAGCTCTGGTGTGATGGATATGATACGTTTACGCCTCTTACAAGCGGAGTCCACGGCTCAAGTTATCATCTCTGGTGACTTCTTACAACTTCCTCCTGTTATACGTGACAGCGATAAAAATCGTTTTGCTTATGATAATCCTGAGATTCTTATTCAAAGAGTGTATGGATTTGCCTTTGACTCTGAAGCATGGCAACGATTTGATTTTATAAATTATAATTTGTCGGATGTAAAGCGTAGTAGTGATGAAGAATTTATTAATATCCTTGATAAGGTTAGACATGGGATTAAAGATGATGAAGTCTTAGAATATATTCATTCTCTTATGCGTCCTATGCCTAGTGATATGCAAAACCATACTCTTTTATTTGGTAAGAATGCCTCTGTTGACAGGCATAATATTAAAGAACTAGCCCAACTAGATGGAGAGGTTTATTCTTTTGATACAAGTGTAGAAAAATATGAAAAGAATGTTAAAGATAAGGAGATAGAGCGTTTTATGAGTGATTCTAGACTTCCTCGTTCTTTAGAATTAAAGATAAATGCACCTATTCTTTTTATGCGAAACTCATGGAATTATTTTAATGGTGAAAAAGGCATTATTGTCCGTATTAATGAAGAAGAAAATTTCATTCATGTGATGAAGGACGATGGAAAGCTTGTTCGCGTTGAAAAAGAAAGATATTCAAAAAAGCAATGGAAAGAAAAGTTTATTGAAGGAAAAAAACAAGAGATTGAAGTCAGTAAGTTTGATCTTTTTCAATACCCACTTTCTTTAGCTTACGCTATTACTATTCATAAGTCACAAGGGATGAGTCTTTTAGACCTTGTAATAAACCTGGATGAAATTTTTGCACCTTCACAGTTTTATGTTGGGCTTTCTCGAGCTATATCTCCCCATAGACTTACCTTACTTCCTACTAAAAGACCTCTTCAAAGTTTTATTTTTGCTTCAAATAGTGCGATAGACTTTTATAATAAAAAATAAGCTTATTTCTTATTTTCTAAATCTTCTTTTATAAATATAAAGAAGAGATAGAGGCCTTTGCTGTTTCGATAAGGACATTTGCTCCTGGTAAGAATGAAACAAGACCTGTACCTATCCCACCCCATAAAACAGCAAGTGCAACGATACCTATAACAAAGGGTGTAAATGAAAAGCTTAGTTTATATTCTTGGTTTTGCTTATAAAAGTACATCATAGCAATGACCTTAAAATAATAATAAATAGAAACAAAGGCTGCTAATATTCCCAAGAAGGCAAGTCCTAGAAGTCCTGACTCTATTGCCGAGGTAAAGATATAAAACTTCCCAAGAAAACCTATGGTAGAAGGAAAGCCTGCAAATGAAAGCATAAATACTGACATCATTGCCGCAAGTAAAGGATGTGAATGGGAAAAGCCTTTTAAGTCTTCATAAGTAGTTCTTTCTGTATCCCAATGAGATATATAAGATAAAATTCCAAAAGCACCTATGGCGGATAAAAAATAGGCAACAAGATAAAATATAATAGAAGGTGCAGCTGAAGCACTTTGAGCTGTAGTAGTAGCACTTAGAGCAATAAGAAGATAGCCACTATGAACAATAGAAGAAGCGGCTAACATTCTTTTGATATTTTGTTGAGCAAGGGTGAGAAGTGAGCCACCTATTATTGTTATCACCGCTATAAAAACAAGCATGGGTTTAAAAAACTCTGCTAAGGTCTGATAGTCTACTAATAAAATGCGAAGGGCAATAGAAAAGATAGCAATTTTAAAAGTTCCCGCCATAAAGGCGGTGATAGGTAAGGACGCTCCATCATACACATCTAGAGTCCATGCTTGAAAAGGTACAGCTGATATCTTAAACAAGATGGTTATCATCATTAAGATACCTCCTATAAGAACTAACTCATATTCTGAGTTTGTGGTCAAATAGCTATGAATATCACCTAAGTGGGTTGAACCTACTTGTGCATATACAAAGGCAATGCCCAGTAAGAAGAAGGCACCTGAAAATGAACCCAATAAAAGGTATTTAAATAAGGCTTCTGAAGCGCGAACATTATAACGGTTGATACCTACTAAAATATAGATGGCAACAGAGGCAGATTCAAGGGCTATAAAGGCAGTTAACAGTTCATTTGCCATGGATAAAAGCATCATGGAAAACACAGCAAATAAGACTAAAGAAAAGGTCTCTGCAATAAAAAACTTTGTAGCTTGCATAAAGGCCCGACCGGTGGCAATCATTAAAAAAGCACCCACTAAAAAGATGATATTAAAAAGTGAGGCAAAGCTATCATATCGGAGCATATAGTTAAAAAGTTCACCTTGAATTTCAATAGTAAAAAGCTCACCTAAATAGGGCAGTTGAAAATAAATAGAAAGCGAAAGGATAAATAAGGTGATATACGAAAGTACAAAGTTGCTTAGCTTAGTAAAAGCGGCTACAAGCATCATAACAACGGCACCTAGACCAATAATGAGTAAGGAAATGATAATATCGTTATCTAACATATGAGACCTCCATAGAGGTGTATTTTTGTGCGGTAGGCTTTACCTTTTGCAAAAAATAAGAAGGAAAAATACCCATTGCAAGTATAAGTAAGGCTAAGGGAATAATAGATAGTAGTTCATACCAACATAAATCTTCAAAGGCTTTAAGCTTGACTCTTCCATATAACACCTTTTGTATAACTCTAAAAACAAATAAAATAGCGATAAGTAGGGTGGTCGCTGCAAAGAATCCTAAGATAATATTATATTTAAAGGCACCAAGGACAAGTAAAAGTTCAGACACAAATCCCCCTGTAAATGGAATACCAACTATACTAAGGGCAAAAAAAGCAAAGAAACTAGAAAAGATAGG